>CAXTDG010000103.1:0-10503 GCA_964242675.1 uncultured Chitinophagaceae bacterium | reverse complement strand
AATATTGTGTCCGAGTGGGTAGAGTCCGAATGGGGATCGTACATCAATGAAAAACGGTCGGGCCGCAAAAAAGGAAACATCCTTACCGTCATTACTTCCAACCTGAAAATTGAAGAACTGCCTGCCAGCTTGCGAGGCTATGAAGTACTCTATTTTAAACCGGAGAATTTTGAGCGGATAGCCGCTTATCTAGGAAAAAATTACCAGGATAACCGCTACAAGCCACCGAAGAAATTTATTCTGCAATTCCGCTGGTTGTGGCGTTCGGTAGCTGCGGTATGTATTGTTACACTGGTGGCGGTAGGCGTAAAAGCCTATCTGCCAGAAGTAAATAAACCTTACGACGCTACTTTTTTTGTAAAACCAGCTTCAGGCATAAACCTTAATGCAGGCTACCCGGCTTTCAAAGGCGGCGAACTTTCCATTTACCTGAACAATCGAGAGGAAAAGAAAACGATTTTGCCTAATCAAGAAGTTGTTTTCAGGCAAATACCAGCTGCCTTTATCGGAAAAAAAGTAGCAATAAAACTACAGGGCAATAACTGGAAGTTAGGGGTAGATTCGGTAGTGCTTGCCGAAACTGTAAACCTGCAAATAGTGCCGGATGGTAGCTTGGCAGCCATATATGGCAATGTGAAAACCAGCAGCGGATTGCCGGTAGTTAACTGCCGCATTCTGATAGATACCGATACAACTATTGTGAGTAATAGCGATGGTGTTTTTAAAATGATCCTTCCTTACCGAATGCAGAAACAACAAAACGTATTATCCATCAGCAAAGAAGGATACAGGTCACAAAAGTTAGATTACTTTCCAGGATCTGGCAATATTGATATTGTTCTGGCAAAGTAAAATGCTTGAACCATTTGCCTTGCTTTTACTTCTTTATATACTATTCCACAAGCTGAAATAATTAGTTTTGTCGTATCCAACAGTAAAGCCCATTATTGCTTGCTAAATTATCAATGCCAAAAATCTATTTGATGCATTGGCTATTGTGAATCTCTTTTCTGATGAACTATCCAACATTTGACAACTCGCTTGCAGAACTAACAGCCGTATTACAGGAAAGTAAAACACTAAGTGAAACAGTTACCTCTGCCGGATCGGCCATCCTTAATGCCATACAAAATGGAGGCAAATTATTGACCTGCGGCAATGGTGGCAGTGCAGCCGATGCCCTCCACCTGTCGGAAGAACTGGTAGGCCGCTATAAGTTAGAAAGAAGAGGCCTACCCTCTATCTGCCTCAATGCTGATGTTACCGCCATTACCTGCATTGCCAACGACTATGGCTACGACCGCCTCTTTTCCCGACAGGTAGAAGCTTTGGGCAAGCGGGGCGATGTGCTAGTTGGTTTTACCACCAGCGGCAACAGCGAAAACGTACTGGCTGCTTTCCAACTGGCTAAGCAAAAAGGTATTATGACTATCTTTTTAGGTGGCAAAGATGGGGGCCGTACGAAAGGTGTTTGTGACTATGAATTAATTATACCCAGCAATACCACAGCCCGCATACAGGAAGTACATACCCTTATTTTGCACCAGTGGCTCGAAGCTATTGATGCTTTTGACTGGAGTACAGTTGAACTGTAAACCAGCCTAAAATTTTTTCATTTACTTTTTAGAGATGCTACAAACGATACTAGAAAAGATTTCGGGTGTGCGAGTGCTGGTGGTGGGCGATATGATGCTGGACCACTACATCTGGGGCGATGTACACCGCATTTCGCCGGAAGCACCCGTGCCGGTAGTACATGCTGAGCGGGATACCTACACTACAGGTGGTGCGGCTAACGTAGCCCTCAACCTGGCTAACCTGCATACCCATACATCACTCATTGGCTATTGTGGTAAGGATGAAGCAGGCAGTAAGCTGCTGTCCATCCTACAGCAAAACAACATAGAAGTGATAGATATAGTAGCTAACGAAGCAGTGCCTACCATCATTAAAACACGGGTGATTGTACGCCACCAGCAACTTTGCCGCATAGACAGAGAAGCCAAACAAGCAGCTTATAATATTGAAGGAATGCCGGGCTTTGATGGAGTACTGAATGCTATGCTGGAAAAAGCGGATGCTGTAATTATATCAGATTATGCCAAGGGCGTGATTACCCAATCGCTGGTTGATAAAATATTGCAGTATGCTACAGCGAATCCACAATTGCTCGTAGCACTTGATCCCAAGCCTTCCCGCCAACTGAACTTCAAAGGTGTAGGATTATTGACACCCAACCGTAGCGAAGCTTTGTTGCTGGCGGGGATAGCAGAGCCTTACCCCGGTACAGAATATCCGCTGCAACAGGTAGCAATTAGAATACAGGAACTATACGAGCCCAAGCAATTGGTGATAACGCTGGGAGCAGATGGCATGGCTATCTGCAACGAAGGAGAAGTAGTACAGCACCTGCCAACGCAGGCAAAAGAAGTGTTTGATGTGTCGGGTGCAGGGGATACGGTAATTGCTACGCTGACGGCGGCATTGGCTACGGGAACAGATGTGGTGAGTGCAGCAAGACTAGCCAACATGGCCGCTGCCTGTGTGGTCTCTCATGTAGGAACAGTACCAGTAAAATATGAAGAATTACTAGGGAAGATGAAGGAACAGTTGGCTTAGCTAAATATGTTATTTAGTAGGCATTTACGATGAATAGTCTTGAATAATATTCTCATTATGACCTTTAAAACTACTATAACTAAAGGCAGTTCCTGTTGCCTGGAACCTTGCATGATTCTTGCGCTTTTGTACCATTGGCTCAATTGATAATGGATTTTAAATTAGTTATCGTGTTATTAAGTTGATTTACATCTCAAATTGAACTGTTGCAAAGCATAAAATTTTCCGTTGCATCGCCCTCCTTTTTTTTCTGTATTAGCTAACTTTTTTTGTTGAAAAATTAATCTCTGTAATATTGTGCCCTGCACAAAAAAACACTTTCACCCATTTACTGCTTACTTTTCATTTCATTTCTTAATTCTAAATTTTAGTTAGCAATACTGGTTTGTACGCTGTGGTTCCAACTGTAATTGTTACTCTGTAAAGCATTTTTCTTGAAAAGAATTCTATTGATAGGCGGCAATTATTATCCTGAGCAAACTGGTATTGGCAGGTACAACGGTGAAATGATGGAATGGCTTTCGAAAAATGGCTTCGATTGTTCTGCAATTACTACTTATCCTTACTATCCGAAATGGAAGGTGGATGATTTTTACAAAAAAAAGAGCCTCTGGTACATGCAGGAAATGCATGGAGATGTAAAAGTGTACCGTTGCCCTTTGTATGTGCCTGCAAAAGTGCGGGCTATGAAACGCATTTTGCTCGAATTTTCCTTTAGCTTATCTGCACTTTTTCGCATTGCTCCTTTTATTCTCTCCAAGCGTTTTGATGCTATTATAGTGGTAGTGCCGCCTTTTCACCTGGGCTTTTTGGGGGTAATCTATAAGCGGATGAAGAAAACCCGCCTGATATATCATATCCAGGATATGCAGATAGAAGCGGCCCGTGACCTAAATATGATTCGTTCGCAAAAACTGATTAATCTGTTGTTCAAAACGGAACGGCAGATTTTTAAGTACTCCGATGTAATCAGTAGTATTTCTTCGGGTATGATAAAATTGCTGGAAGAAAAGACGAACCGGGATGTAGTTTTCTTCCCTAACTGGTCCGATCTATCAGAAATATATCCGGTTGATAATAAAGTAGTTTTAAAAAAGGAATTTGGCATAGCGCCAAATAAAAAAGTAGTACTGTACTCAGGCGCCATTGGCGAAAAACAAGGCCTGGAAGTAATACTGGAAATAGCAAAAGAATGGAACGAACGACCAGATATTCAATTTATCATTAGTGGCGGTGGTCCTTACAGAACAAAACTGGAGGAACGGTCTACCGAATACGGATTACAAAATCTATTGTTCCTCGACCTGCAACCGAAAGAGGCATTTAATAATTTTTTGAACATGGCCGACCTGCACTTGGTAATACAACGAGCCGATGTAAGCGACCTGGTAATGCCATCTAAACTAACCAACATACTGGCCGTAGGTGGCCTTGCGCTAATAACGGCAAATGCACAATCAACTATTTACATAGAAGTAAGCAAGCACAATATGGGGCTTCTGGTACCTGCCGAAGATAAAGCTGCACTGAAAGCTGGAATTGAAGATGCACTTACCCGCAACCATGACGAACAAAAACAAAATGCCCGCCGCTATGCTGAAGAATACCTGAACATTGATCGGGTATTAAGTCGGTTTGTGAAGGAAGCAGGGCTGGGATAAAGAAGAGATGAGTTATAAGAGATAAGATAGTAAACTCATTGTGTGGCGGCAGCTATTTATTACTCAGCATTCCTATCTCATAACTTATCTCTTATATCTTCTCTCTCCTAGTTATCTTCGGCCCGATTCCAACTACTACATGAGCGTTTTAATTAAGAAAGCAATTATTGCTTCTTCCAACGGTGCTACGCCGCAGCAAGATATCCTGATTGAAGCTGGTGTTATTAAAACCATTGCACCCGATATAAACGAACCGGCAGATCAGGTAATTGACCTGCCTGGCCTGTGTGTATCTCCCGGCTGGGTAGATCTTTTTTGCCAGTTTCATGATACGGGGGCTGAGCAAAAGGAAACATTAGCGACTGGTGCAGCAGCGGCAGCAGCAGGTGGATTTACCGATATACTGGTGGTTCCTAATACGCAGCCCGCCATCCACAACAAAGTGCAGGCAGAGTATATTGTACAAAAGGGTAGCACTTTGCCAGCAGCCGTTTATCCGCTGGGTGCCATCACCAAAAGTTGCGAAGGAAAAGAGCTGGCTGAAATGTATGATATGCGGAGTGGCGGTGCCATTGCTTTTACCGATGGCTGGAAAACGTTGCAATCGCCACAGATTATGCTGAAGGCTTTGCAATACGTAAAAACCTTTGACGGCATTATTATTCAACTGCCTGACGAACCACAACTCAGCAAGCATGGGTTGATAAATGAAGGCATTATTTCCACCCAACTGGGCCTGCCCGGCAAGCCAGCCATAGCCGAAAGCCTGATGGTGGCCCGTGACCTGGAACTGCTGGAATATACTGGCAGTCGCTTACATCTTACCGGCATCAGCACCCGAAAAAGCATCGAACTAATTCGCCGGGCAAAAGCAAACGGCTTGCAGGTAACATGCAGTGCTACGCCTTATCACTTATGTTTTACCGACGGCGATACCACTGGCTATGATACCAACTTGAAAGTGAATCCACCACTACGTACTGCTGCTGATGTGGAAGTCCTAAAAGCCGCTGTACTAGATGGTACAATTGATTGCATTACCAGCCACCATTATCCGCAGGACTATGATAGTAAAATCTGCGAATTCGAGTACGCTGGCTACGGAATGGAAGGATTGGAAACCAGTTACAGGGCAGTGCTAAGTGCTTTGCCACAGCTTTCTGCTGAACAGATATATGCTTTGTTTTCAGGTAATGCCCGCCGCATTTTTGGTCTGGCCCAGCCAGGCATTGCCGTAGGCCAACCTGCTTGTTTTACTTTATTTACCACAGAAGAAAAAGAAATGGTGATTGAAAAAAAGGCTATTTGGTCAAAGTGTAGTAATAATGCCTTTATAGGTAAAGCATTGCCTGGAAAAGTAATTGGCACCATACGGGCAGAACGGATATTTTTGAACGACTAAACAACACGGTATGAGTAAAGCTGTACTTAATCAGTCTATTATAGCAGGCATCATCAGTGCTATTATTTATGGCGCTTTCTCATTTGGAACGTATTACACCAGCGTCAACTCATACGTATCTTTTTCTTATATCTATGCATTGCTACCCGTTATCATGATTCTCCTGATTGTGATGGGGTTTAGGATACGCAAGCAATTCGGGGGATATTTGAGTTTTAAAGAAGTACTGCAATTTGCCTTTATGGCTTATGTGATTTACGAAATTGTGGTAGCCATTACTACTTATCTTTTATTCGTAGTCATCGACCCGCAGCTTACACGCAAAATGCTGGACATAACAATGAAGTACACCGCTGATATGATGAAACGGTTTGGTGCTCCACAGACTCAGATAGATGATGCTATTGCAAAATCGCACAAGCAACAGGAAACTACGGGCAACAAAAATATTTTATTAGGTATAGGCATCAACTTGGTGTGGGATTTTATAAAAAGCTTGCTAGTGGCGGTAATTGTAAAAAAAGAGCGGCCAGCCGATCTGGATTTTACACCTCAGACAACTTTGTAACCTGCCTCTCAGCTTCGGTTTGTGTCTCCACGAATCGGGCACAAACTCTCACCCTGAACCAAACCTGGCGGCAACAGTAATTCGGCCTTATTGCCAACATGGATCTCAGCATTGTTATCCCTTTACTGAACGAAGCCGAAAGCCTGCCCGAACTGGCTGCCTGGATTGATCGGGTATGCACTGCCCACTACTTTTCTTACGAAATCATTTTTATAGATGATGGCAGCACCGACGAAAGCTGGAACGTAATTGAGCATTTGCGTACCGGAAACCCTTCTGTTAAGGGCATCAAATTTCAACGCAACTATGGCAAAAGTGCTGCACTAAATGAAGCCTTTAAAGCTACTAAAGGTGATGTGGTGATAACCATGGATGCCGACCTGCAGGATAGCCCCGATGAAATACCCGAACTGCGCCGCATGATATTGGAAGACAAATATGACCTGGTAAGCGGCTGGAAGAAAAAACGCTACGATAATGCCATAACTAAAAATCTGCCTTCCAAACTGTACAATGCCGTTACCAGCCGCATGAGTGGCATAAAGCTGCACGATATGAACTGCGGCCTGAAAGCCTACAACAGCCGGGTGACCAAACACCTGGAGGTATATAGCGAAATGCACCGCTACTTACCGGTGCTGGCTAAGTGGCAGGGTTTTACCAAAATAGGGGAGAAGGTGGTAGAGCACCGGGCCCGCAAATTTGGGGTTAGCAAGTTTGGAATTAGTCGTTTCATTAATGGCCCGCTGGATCTGGCCAGCATAATGTTCGTAGGCAAGTATGGCAAAAAGCCGATGCAGTTTTTTGGGCTATTGGGTACGTTGTTTTTTCTGCTTGGATTTTCCATTAGCCTGTATCTTATCATTTGCAAAATAGCTAACGCCGAATATAGCATTACCAATAAGCCCGGGTTTTACATTGCCCTCATTTCCATGGTTATTGGCGTACAGCTTTTTCTAACCGGCTTCCTGGCCGAACTGCTGGTTCGCAATGCACCGGAGCGAAATGTGTACGGCGTTTCAGAAAGATTGGGAATGTAAGGTCAGCCACACTCTATATTTTATGCTGGAAGCATCTATCTCAAACGCTTCTTTCGGCTATTTTTAGTTTTTGCATTTGCATAGTGTTTTCGCCTTTAGAGGTGTGAGTCAGATTCTTTCAGAATAAATTTTTGGGTGTGAGTAAAAACATCGTCATCATTGGTCCGGCGCATCCACTGCGAGGCGGTTTGGCTTCGTACGACGAACGGCTGGCTACCGAATTTCAGCGGCAGGGCCACACGGTTTCCATCTATACTTTTTCTTTACAATATCCCGGCTTTCTGTTTCCGGGTACTACGCAATACTCTACTGAACCAGCCCCCGCCGGGCTGGATATAAAAGTTCGTATCAATTCTATCAATCCGTTCAATTGGTTGTCAGTTGGCCGGGAGTTGAAAAAGAGAAGACCTGACTTGATAGTAGTTCGGTACTGGTTGCCTTTTATGGGACCTTGCCTCGGCTCTATTATTCGGGTTGCTAAAAGAAACAAGCTTACAAAAGTGGTTTGCATTGCCGACAATATTATTCCCCATGAGAAGCGATTTGGAGATGTACCTTTTACCCGCTACTTCGTACCACCGATAGACGCTTTTGTAACCATGAGTGAAAAAGTGCTGGCCGATTTGCCCAAGTTCGCTCCCGGCAAGCCAGCCCAATATGTAGCCCATCCGTTGTACGACAATTTTGGTGAAAAGATTCCGCAGCAGGAGGCCCGGCTGCATTTGCAAATAAATCAGGAAGATAAAGTGCTGCTGTTTTTTGGCTTTATCCGAAAATACAAGGGGCTGGATGTGTTGCTGGATGCAATGAAGTTGCTGAAAGATAAACTGGGTGCAGCTACCCCAAAACTGTTGGTCGCAGGTGAATTTTATGAAGACCGACAATCTTACGACGAGCAAATTGCTAAGCTGAATCTACAGGACGTTCTTATCTTAAAAACGGACTTTATACCCGACAGTGAAGTGAAATACTACTTATGTGCGGCTGATGTGGTAGTGCAGCCCTACCGAAGTGCTACGCAAAGCGGTGTTACGCCATTGGCTTATCATTTTGAAGTACCGATGATTGTAACCAACGTAGGCGGCCTGCCTGCCATGGTGCCAGATGGCAAAGTGGGGTTGATTGCAGAACCTAATACAGCCGCCATCGCAGATAAGATTGAGCAGTTTTTTAAAGAAGGGAAGGAGAAATTTTTACCAGGCCTGCAGGAAGAAAAGAAGAAATACCTGTGGAGCAAACTGACGGAAACTATTTTTTCGCTGATGCAGCAGGTGAAATGACAATTGGCAAGAGGCAACAAACTGACCACTATTAAGAGGTAGGCTCGACTACATTGTAACGATAGGTTTCAAACCGGCGCAATAAAAAACGGTTGTGAGAAGATCACAACCGTTTTGGCTCTACAGGCAAGCAATAGTTACTGCTTTATAAAGCGTATACATTTCAGGAAAGAATCACCGTTGAAAGCGTTCAGTACATATTTACCAGTAGGCAAATCATGCACATCTATTTTGCACTCGGTGGTTTCTTCGTTTATCATTGTTTGGAAGGTCTTTGCAATCATGCCCCTTACATCCAGCACCTTCACCACCAGGCGGCCAGCATTCTGAACCATTACACTTAGAAATGTATTATCTACTACCAGAGGTTGTATGTTTTGCATAACCAGTGCTTTTTTAAAATGAAAAAAAGGGGAAAATATTTGTCGTGACAACAAGCTTACCGTTTTTGCTGTTTTCCGAAAGCGTTTGTTACCCTTTTTTCTTCAGAAGGCTGTAGGTCGGTAATGGCGTATCGTTTTACTCCATTAATGGTCATTTCATCCAGCAGATCAACCAGGTTTTTAAAATTACTGCCGGGCATCGCTTTTATCTGCACCATCAGCTTTTCATCGTTACCATTTTGGGCTATTAGCTGGTAGCGTAGCTGCACTATCACCTGCCGTATACCATTACTTCCATCATAAGCTGCTGATGAAAGTGGTTGATTTTCAACAAAAATGCCTTTGTAATACCAAACTTCGTCTTTGTTTGCTATTAGCGTAAGGGCCCCACTGTTGTAAGTGGGCATAGGTGGCCCGTCAGCAGGCATGTTCAGTTTCATGACACGGGCCTGGCTAAGTGTAGTTGTGAAAACAAAAAATGTAATGAGTAAAAATCCCAGATCTACCATGGGTGTAAGGTCTACACGGGTAGAGAGCGTTTTGCGAAAGTTGTGGCTTCCTTTTCCTTGTTTGCCAGTTGCTGGCGCTAGTTGTTCGGCCATAGTTGTAGGTTTTTAATGTGGATTGAGACACACCACATCCCATTTTTCCATACTTACTTCCACTATTTGTGGAAAACAGAAACAGAGGGGCAGAAGACTGAGATTAGGAAAGGCAATTGACAGAATGAAGAAATCTGTATTAAGTTCGTATTTCTTCCTGTCTTCTTATTCCTGACCTCTGCGTTCTAATTATGATTTTAATAATAGCCACTACTAATCGCCGCAATTCAAAAACCTATAAGATTGCCGAGTACTACCGGCAACTGCTGATGCGGTTTGAAGAAGAACCAGAAATATTAAGCCTAGAAACCTTGCCACCGGATTTTGCTTCGAGCACTTTGTTTGAAAATGCTGATCAGGATGACGATTTTAACCGGCTACGTCAGCAGATGGTGGCAGCAGATAAGTACGTATTCATTGTGCCGGAGTACAATGCCTCCTTCCCCGGTGTACTGAAGTCGTTTATTGACGGGCTGGGCTGGCCGAGTGCTATGAGAGGAAAACTGGCTGCCCTGGTAGGCATTAGCGATGGGGTGATGGGCGGCGTACATGCGTTGAGCCACCTGACGGATATTTTTCATTACATCGGGTGCATGGTACTGCCTACATTGGTACGCATACCACTAATGAAGAAAAACTTTGCTGATGGCGAAATACAGGATGAGTTTGTAAGGGTACTGATGCGGCAACAGGCGGAGGAATTATTAGCGCAATAGTCAGCAGAGAACAGTCAGCAGAGAACAGTCAGCAGAGAACAGTCAGCAGAGAACAGTCAGCAGTCGACAGAAAAATCATAATAATCTATAGCTCGCAGTTTTCCCTGGAGGGGTTCCAGCTTTCTAACCTTGCGGTTCGCTGGCTTTTTCGCATCAGTAAAAGGTTTATAGTAATACAACTGTTGAACGGTGCCATCGCCACTACAGTTCAATAGATAGATAATAGCTTAGC
>CAXTDG010000102.1:0-10527 GCA_964242675.1 uncultured Chitinophagaceae bacterium | reverse complement strand
CCTCTAGCTCATTCCTACAAAACACTTTTCATTTCCTTTAAATTATTAATAATAACAACCATGGAAACGCTTGACGAAAAAGCCCTTTGGCGGACTGCTAAAAAAAGAGCTTCTTTCAAAAAAGGATTGATTGCCTATGTACTGGTAAACACATTTTTGTGGGCAGTTTACCTGCTTAATATTCGCCACAGCAATTACCCCTGGCCACTTTGGGTAATGTTGGGCTGGGGCATTGGGCTGGCCTTTGCTTTTGCCGAAGCCTACCATAGCAACACATTATTTTCAGCCGAAAAAGAATACGAAAAAATGAAACAGTCGGGGAGATAGGGCAGGTTTAAAGTGCTGCTGTTGAGCAGTGCTGCGTTATAAACTTAAAAGACGACAGGCTACGGACAAGAGACCACAAACTTCATTGCTTGCCATTATTCATTATTCACCATTTATTAAATAAAACCTCATGAAAAAGTTATTTGCTGCGGCCATTTGTATTGCTGCCTTTATCTCAACCACTACTGCACAAAGCGCTAAGTATGCTGGTGCTATGAAAAAAACACTCACCGACCTGGACAGTGCTCAAACGGCCGAACAACTTCAAAATGTAAGTAATGGTTTTGAACGCATTGCCACTGCTGAAAAAGACCAATGGCTGCCTTACTACTATGCTGCTTACAGCCTGATAATGAAAGGTTATGCGGAAAAAAATCCCTCCGGCATTGACCCTACGATAGATAAAGCCGATATCCTACTGTCCAATGCCGAAGCCTTATCAGCCAACAACTCAGAAGTTACGACCTTAAAAGCAATGGCTGCACAACTGCACATGATGGTAGACCCGCAAAGCCGCTACTCCACATTTGGTGCTAAAAGCGGACAGTTTATAAAAATGGCCGAAAAGCAAAACCCAGCCAACCCACGGGTGTACATGTTTGAAGCACAAACTGCCTACAATACACCAGCTGCTTTTGGAGGCAGCAAAGAAAAAGCCATAGAGATGATGAAAAAGGCCATTGAACTGTTTGAAGCGGAAAAGCCTGCCACTGAACTGGAGCCTGCCTGGGGTAAGGAATACGCAAAAAACATTTTAGCACAATGGACAAAAGGCTAACAAAAGTTCCCGAAACTATGCCGCTGGTAGCGGTAAGCTTTCGGATGTTCCCGAGAGGCTGCTGCTAATGGCAGGAAGGTTTCGGGAACATCCGAAAGGCCTTCACTGGTAGTGAGAAGGTTTCGGAAGGTTCCGAAAGGCGTTGCATAAGTGCGGCAAGCTTTCGGAACTTCCCGAAAGCCAATAGCATAGGTGCAACAGGATTTTGGGAAAAGGCATCTTAATAAACGAACAACCTTTTAACCATGTTAGAAGAAAATTTTACTGAAGCAGACGGCCTTGCCATCATCAGTTCCATGGTAAACAAGGCTCGTAACCAGTTTTCTGAAAACGGGCACTTGTACCTGATATGGGGCTGGGTAATACTGGTGTGTAGCCTGGGCCAGTTTGTAATGAAGGAACTGCTGCACCTCTCACAGTTTTACTACATCTGGCTACTGCTTATACCTACTATCATTTACCAGATTTTTTATTTGAGAAAAGAAGAAAAGCAATCCACCGTACGTACTTATACCGATGAAATCATTGGATATGTATGGATAGCTTTCATTGCCTGCTCAATGCTGTTAATGTGGCTGGCCGGGCGGTATTTTTCAAACCCCGATTACCTCACCGTCATCTGGCTGATTATGTATGGGATGCCTACTTTTTTGTCAGGAGCTGTACTACGCTACCGGCCGCTAATGATAGGCGGAGTAACGTGTTGGGTACTGGCCATTACCAGTGCATTTGTACCCGTGCAATACCACATGCTATTGCTGGCAGCGGCTGTAGTTTGTGGCTGGATACTACCCGGCTATGGCATTCAACAAAAATTCAGGAAGCAAAATAAGATAGCAGTATATGACGGACTATGAAAAAAGCCTGAGCGAACAGGAAAGCCTGGCGCTGATAACAGAAATGATTGGCAAAGCCCGCAATCATTTTCATGAAAGCGGGGTAAGTGCTATCCTGTGGGGTGGTGTGGTTAGCTTTTGCGGGCTAATGAGTTTTGCGCAAAACTTCTGGAACTTCAGAATCGGGTTCGATGTATGGTTGCTGGCGCTCATTGCCATCATTCCACAAATTGTAATCAGCATTCGGGAGAACCGCCGCAAAGAAGTGAGAACTCATACCGAAACAGCACTCGATGCCATTTGGATCGTGTATTCTATTAGCCTATTTGGGCTGATAGCGTACGTAAACGTAACTCCAGCCATGTCTGCACAACTAATGCAACAGTATGATGGAACACAGTTGCTAAGCCAAACCATCAGCACCGGTGCTACAGTACCACAACGGCCTTTCGTACCCAGTTTTTCGTCGTTGCTGCTATTGGTCTACGCTTTTCCTACCATGTGTACCGGCATCATACAGCGTTTCCGGCCCATGATTGTGGGTGCCATATTGTGCTACCTGTTTTTTGTAGCCTCTCTGTTTACCATCAATACGTACGACTTCCTGTTTATGGGTTTGGCCGGTATTTTCAACTGGCTGATACCCGGCATCATTTTACGCAAACGCTACCTGAGGGCTAAGCATGTTTAAAGATCTGGATCCCATATTACACTCGCAGCTACGGCTGGCTGTTGTTTCCCTGCTCATCAGCGTAAAGGAAGCAGAGTTCAGTTTTTTGAAAGAAAAGACGAACGCCACAGCTGGTAACCTGAGCGTACAAATCACCAAACTGAAAGAGGTGGGGTATATTGATGTGGTCAAGCAGTTTAAAGACAACTACCCGCAAACCATTTGTAAAATCACCCCCAAAGGCATAGATGCGTTTGAAGTGTATGTAAAAAACCTGAAAGAGTATTTAAGTAAAACGGCTGTAGATACTGCTCTTGCCGCCGAAGCAGCAAAAGCGTAAGGCAAGCAACTACTAAGAGATTAGGAGTAAAAGACTTCTAAGAAAAATTGACTTAGAGGTTAATAGAAAGCGGTAAAAAACCGCTGTTATTTTATTATCTGCCAAACTAATCCTTCATACCAAATTGCTCTCCTATCTGATGCAATTTTTTCCATACAGGATGCGTAAGCAATTGGGGCGACACTTCAAAATAGACGGCTGTATGGTTCGTCCCGTTACTATCTTTTACATGAATCAAGCAGTTTAAAACAATTGGTTCTTGTGTATGATAATCCAGCATTTTAACCGTTCCGCTGTAAGTTTCCAGGTCAGTTAAAACAGGTTTTATTTTTTTGACAGCTACTACTACAGATACTTGTTTCTCTGAAGGAATATTCCTACTGATGATATTTCTAGTTACTAGCCCGGTATAGTAATCATGTAGACTTATTTGCAGAACAGCCGCATCTATTTTGGGCTTCCCCTTTAGCCACCACAAAAAACTGTATGCCCAATGTTCTTCGCTGGCAGGCTTGCCCCAGCCCGGCATAAAACGGATGTCTTCAATTCCGGTATAAGACATTTGTGGTGCAAAGTCTGGCGGTAATAAAAACCTTTCTATATCCCAACCAGTAGGGGCAGGTAAATAATAGGTTGGTACCCAGGTAGCAGCATCAAACAGGTCCAAACTCTTTTTTACCCACTGAATACAATCTACTTCATCCACAATAGAAAGGGAATTCGGATGCCGCAGTCCATCACTTCTCATACCGGGTTGTTTGGATGCTACAAATTCGGCTTTGCTATTCCCTAAAAGTAATAATCGCTTTATAAATTCTGACCCATCCGGTATATTGGTGTCATAAAAACTGTTTCGCCTGTTTTTCAATTGCCATTCGGCATCTGTGTCATAGTATAGACGAACGGCGACGTCCTTCAGGTATCGCTCATTGCCTGCAACAGTATCTGCTTTGGAAAACGGCGAAAGGAATTTATATTTTTCCGGATGGCTGTAAATGGTTCCGTTCTCCTTCGTCATTGTGCCAATATAGTAGTTGGCATCTCCGACAGAACCGGGCCAGAAATTCTTCTTGATCTGCCCTTCTGACCAGTGCCATAGGCCAAATAGATCAACGGAAGTGTCAATCCCAAAAACCGCTTTAGGATGTACCAGAAAATCGGGTGGATGCTCGTATGCAAATTCAGTGTATCGCAAAGCAACACTTCCTGCCTCGTTATAACCAGCCAGGACAAAATGAGAAGTATCAGCAGAAAATCGGGTAACAACGTCTTTCAGAATGGTATTGATTCTGCCTACAGCGAAGCTATCAGCATATAACTTTTTCTTTAAAGAAACTACGATGGTTAGTAAGCCGTTGGCATAGGCTACTGTATGCAATTTTGTTTCTTGAAGCAGGCTTTCCGGAGAAAGAAAACTGGTAAATAAAACGATTGCTCCTTTGGTGTCTTTTGCTTTGGGCCGAATAGCCAGATAGTATCCATCTGTGCTATCTTGTGAATCGAATTGTATTTTTTCGCTGTTCTGGCACCAGGGTATAATGGGCAGAAAAAGCCCAGCCATCACGAATACACATAGCAGTACTGTTTTCATAAATGGCAGTATAAGATGTGAAATGGAACAGGTTATTTTCTATAGGGGCAGAATGAACTAAGTCCTCTTCTCAAAAGAGAGAACGGTTGAGAAGTACCATCTAAATATCTTAAACCGAGCAAGCTTCCACAAAGGAATATCTCAGTTAAAAAGAAAGGCTATGATATTGTTGATGAATGGAATAACCCCATTATCATGTATCTGAAATGTCATGGTTCCTATTATTCTTCTGCTAAAAGAGGTTAGGTAGGACATTACTTGATACTAATTACCATCACCTTTTCTTCCTTACCATTCTTCACCTGCTTATCGTGGCAAATGTCTAAGTTTTGGCCATCCAGGTTTAGGTTTGTTGGCAAATCAAAAGTTTCATTCAACGAAATATTGATGTCTGGTATAGTGATAACACATTTTCCATCTTTGTTACTTACCTGTACATCCGGTTGTAATAAGGAGTTTTTAGCAGAACGAGACCAGTGGAATTTCTTATCCAGCTTTGCCAGCATCCCATTTAAAACGGAAAGCGTAGTATCCCGATCATCGGTAAATAAGCCTAACCGCAGTTTTTCCTGGGCGGCTTTTTCTATTTTCATCTGGTATTTGGCAGCAGCTTGCCCCTCTTTTATTAGTTCACGCTGTTCCTCCTGTGCTTCTAACTGAAGCCGTGCATTTTCAAGGTCTTGCCGGGCCTGTTCCACCTGCTGCCGGGCATCTTCTGTGTATTGCTCGGCCATCTTTTTTTCATCAATGGTGCTAAGCTGCCTGTCAATTTCACTAAGCTGGTACTGCTTAGCTTCTGCTGTTGCCTGCTTTGCCATTGCTGCATAGGCTTTTGTGGGTATCAATTTTACCAATGCATTCAATTTGTCCATCATTTTTTTCGGGAAAGCATCAGCAACTATAGAAAGCGTTGAAACTGGCATTTTTTTAAACATGGCTTCCTGTGTTTGGGCATCCGGCATTGTTCCGTTTTCATACAGTTTAGCCATTTGGTTGCCCCATTCTGCCCACTTCGATTCCATCGGTTTCATCTGTGCTTCTACTTTTTTTCCGTAGGCCTCACCCCAGGCCCCAATTTCTTTGCTTTGTGCTTCAATAGCTTTTGTTGTTGCCTGCACAGCTGCTTCATCTATAAAATTGTTTTCGTTGGTAAAACCTTGCAGTGCTTCATTCACCACATTAATGGCAGGCGGAGGCACAGGCGGAAGGGGTATATTTTCTGCTGGCTTTTCTGAATTTATAATGGGTTCTTCCGCTTGGGTAGCCACCTTTTTAGTCGCTATAGTAAGGCTGTTTTTTGCCTGCGCCGCCTTTTTAGGATGCGGAATAATAACGGTAAAACCCAGCGTAAGAATAGTAAGTAGTAGTAACAGGCTTAATTGCTGCCGATAGCTAAATGCCTTAGGCTGCGGTGCTACCATCCGCCTTACCCGATTGAGTAATTGGAAAGACTGATTTCCCTTGGCGGCAAGTGCTAGCAGCGCCGGGTTTTTATTATGTTCTACTGCCAGTAAAGCTTTTGCATAATCTTTTGGGCTATACTGAAACTGCAGTACATAGTCGTCGCAGCTATTTTCCCGTTCCTGCTTTACCTGCTTTAGTAGCAGCCGCATAAATGGGTTGAAAAACAGAGCGGTTTCAGCTATTTGTAAAAAGATATTGACCAGGTAGTCGTGCCGCCGGATATGGGCTAGCTCATGCAATAAAATACTTTCAATTTGTGCAGTAGTAAGGTTTGCCAGGCTGGCAACCGGCATCAGAATGATGGGTTTCCAAAAACCTAAAGTCAGCGGGCTTTGAACGTATTGAGAAGTGAAAATTTTTACCGTTTTAACAATGCCCAATGCAGCTGCATGTTGCTGCACAAATAGCCGCCATTCAACACTGGTTTTTTCCAGGCCCTGCGTGGCAAACAGCTTTACCTGCCGGAAGCCATTAGTAAGCCGGATGCTTAGTACCACAAACAGCAGCAGGTAAGCACAACTGATATAGGGCATCAAACTACGGAGCGATATAGCGGTGGAGTGATACATAAACCGAAGACACTCTGGCAAACTGCTTCCCGGTTCGGCGCTGCTATCTGCATACACGCCGGTAAGCGTCTGCAAAGGCGGCAGCGTGTAATAACTTTTTGCCAGTGTATATACAAACCAGACAAACCCGGCAAGACTAGCCGTTGCCGCCAAGGTGTATTTGCGATTAGCACTCCATTTACCCACATTGCTAATAGCTGCATACGCCAGCCACAAAGCAGCTACCTGCCACAGCGAATGGCTGATGGCCTGGCCCAGGGCCCGCAAAAAAAGCGATTGTTCAATGGAAAACATAAGCAAGGTTTTAGTCGACGGTTAGCAGTCGACTGGCTTAATAATGGTTTTCTGAATCAGTTGTTACTTGGTTGAAACAGTGTCAGCATTAGTCAGGGAGATTAACAATCAGTTACTGTATTCCTGCCGACTGTTGACTGCTCTCTGCCGACTATTTCAATTCATCCAGCAGTTTCTGAATTTCATCTATTTCTGTCTTCGAAGGTTTTTTGTTGCCCAGCGCCTGCATTACTAACTGCGAAGTGGAGCCGCCAAACAGGCCGTTCATCATTTTGCCCAGCAGGTGTTGTTGTGTTTTTTCCCGGCTGATGGCGGGTTGATAGATATGCGTTTTGCTGCTATCGTTGCGGGTAACCAGGCCTTTCTCATGCATGATCTGCATAAGCTTGAGGGTGGTGGTGTAGCCAGCTTCTTTTTGTTCGCTCAGTATTTCGTGTACTTCCCGTACGGTAGCGTTTTGTTTATTCCAAAGTACCTGTAGTATTTCCAGTTCGCTTTCGGTGGGCTTTAGCGGCGATGATTTCGACATGATGTTCCTGTTATTTGAGACAAACGTACGATGGATTTCGTTAATAAGAAAACTGTCGTAGATGTTTGATGGAAATTTTTATGAAGAAAGAAAGGCAGCTACTTTTTTACAAGCGAAACTTTACCAATTAGCCGACCAATAGATAAACGGTAGAATTTAAACCTATAAGGTCATTTTAAGTAACTACCGTTTTTGCAATCCGAAACAGACCTTATAGGTTTACCGCCCCGGTAACAAACTTTCTCTTATACCAAAGTATCTTCACCGCTGTTAGTCGGAAGGCTAATCATCAAATAAAGAATCAGCCACCGCCATGCGTCGTTTTACTTTTTACTTTTTACTGCTTGCCTTTCTCTTTGCCTCTTGTGCCAACAACACCAACGTTGACAATACCCTGAAAAAGTATTTCGATGAAAACAAGGTGGAGGGAACCTTCGGCATTTGGGATAACCTGCAAAATCGGTTCGACATTTATAACCTGCCCCGTTTCCGGGATAATGCTTACCTGCCCGCCTCTACTTTTAAAGTAGTTAACTCGCTGATAGCCCTGCACACTGGCAAAATTTTCAGTGATACAGTAGTGATACCCTGGGACGGCATAACTCGCAGTATTCCCGACTGGAACCACGACATGAACATGCAGGAAGCCTTTAAGGTGAGCAACGTACCTTATTACCAGGAAGTAGCCCGTCGCATTGGTAAAGATACCATGCAGTACTGGCTGGATTCACTGCGGTATGGTACTCAAAAAATCAGGAGCCGCATCGATACCTTTTGGCTGGACAATAGTCTGAAAATTACCGCTGATGAAGAGATGGGCCTTATGAAGCGATTGTATTTCGACCAACTACCCTTTAACAACCGTAGCCAGGAAATGGTGAAAAAGATGATGCTACGGGAAGACAGCGTTAAGTACAAACTAAGCTATAAAACCGGCTGGGGCACGGCCTCCAATGGCAACCAACTGGGCTGGGTAGTGGGCTGGATTGAAGAGAACAAACACATTTACTTCTTTACCATGAATGTAGAAACCAAAGACCCAAACGTAGACATGGTGAAGGTTCGGATGAACGTGTTGAGAGGAATTTTGAAGCAGTATGGGTTTTTTGAGGGGAAGAAGTAGAGATTTAACTAATCATCTTGCAACATAAAATTTTATTGGCTCCGGATTTCGACGGTTGCATAAGGAAGGTCCAGTACAAATAATGTTTGAAAAAATAAGCTGATCTCCAGCTTGTAAAGAATCAAAATAGGGAATCATTTTTACTTCAAACCGAGAGCCGGTATTAACTTGACTGAATATCATTGTACCATTTCTGAAAGCATTTATAGTGTAGCTGACGATGTTGAATATAGCCTCATAATCCGAATCAGGAAGTACTGTTCTGATACCAGAGAAAGGCGAAAGCCATTGTTTGTAAATAGTATCCTTATTTGGTGGGCGTTGACGTCCTTCTTCTGGAGCAAAAACCGTTAAGAATGCTACTGGGGATGGTAACATCTTCACTCTAAAAGGCCAATCTCCTTTTTTTAAGAGTTTCTTGTTTTGTAGTACCCAAACTTCTATTTTGGTTAAGCCAATGTTATCAGGTATATAGTTGAATCGGCCACAGCCCTTTTTTTCAATCTTACCATTAGTAGTTTTTAAAACGACTAATTCACAAGAATAGCCTGTAGCTAAAGCTGATAGTGGATTTGAAACACCACAGTAAACAATATCTTGCTTTTCATTTGCTACAATAACTTGCTGTGTAAAACCAAAACTGACTTGTAAAAGAAGCAGTAAAGCAACTAACGTTTTCATAATCTAGTATTTATAGTGATTTAAAGGCTCAGCTTTTTACCTCTCAAATTCTGGTCTGAAGACACAAGCCGGAGCGGCTTCTGAATTATTCAGGCAGTCAGCAACAGTATAACTCTGTCCTACAGTCATTTATTGCAAGTACTTGCAAAGCAAAAGAGTGAAGCACATGCCTCACTCTTTTGTTATCAGTCTACCAATGTTTTGATTTTTTCTTTTTCCTTTTGACTTACATCCCTACCCAAGCCCTTTCCGCCAGGTTATCATCCTTACTTTCTAATAGGGAAGGGCGGTTCATGAGGAACTCATCTACTTTACGGGCACATTCCCGGCCTTCGCTAATGGCCCAAACCACGAGGCTTTGGCCACGGCGCATATCGCCTGCGGCAAATACTTTCGGGATGGAAGTCTGGTAACTTTTCTCAGTGGCTTTTACATTGCCACGAGCATCTTTTTCAACGCCTAGTTTATCAATTAAACCTTCATGTTGCGGATGGGTATAGCCTAATGCCAGTAAGGCTAAATCGCAGGGGATTTCTTTATCGCTGCCGGGTATTTCTTCAAAATGACTGCGTTTGCCGTCTTCTCCAATTACCCATTGCACTTCGACTACTCGTAAGGCTTTTAGGTTGCCCTCTTCATCGCCAATAAATTCTTTGGTGTTCATGCTCCAGTGGCGCACTACGCCTTCTTCGTGGCTGCTGGTAGTTTTTAGCACCGAGGCAAACAGCGGCCAGGGATTATTATACGGCCGCATTTCGGAAGGTTTGTTTGGTAGGGAAAGCTGCGTAACGGACAAAGCTTCTTGTCGGTTGCTGGTACCTACGCAATCGCTGCCCGTATCGCCAGCGCCAATTACAACTACATGTTTACCAGCAGCACTTATTCTTTCGCCGGTTATCGGTTCGCCCCCTACTGCTTCATTTTGCTGTTTTAAAAAATCCATTGCCCAATGAACGCCTTTTAGTTCCCGGCCAGGTTGCGGCAAATCACGGGGAATGGTGGAGCCACCTGCCAGCACAATAGCATGAAAATCCCGCAGCAGGTCGTTCACTTTTGTGTCGGTGCCAATATGCGTATTGCATATAAAACGAATACCGCTTTCTTCCATCAACTTGATACGGCGGTCTATCACCCATTTTTCCAGCTTGAAATCTGGTATGCCATAGCGAAGCAATCCACCGGGCTTTGCATCCCTTTCGTACACCGTTACTAAATGACCGGCACATGCTAATTGCTCAGCGGCTGCTAAGCCTGCGGGGCCGCTGCCTACTACAGCTACTTTTTTACCAGTCGTATTGTTAGGCAATGCTGGCTTTCGGGGTTGC
>CAXTDG010000101.1:0-10529 GCA_964242675.1 uncultured Chitinophagaceae bacterium | reverse complement strand
GTTTATAACCTGTTTTTTTACAATATTGCTATGTAAGTATATGTATATCATTACCTTACAGGCGTGAAGTGTTCCTTGTGTGTTTAGATAACAGTGAAAAAGATTTTATGGAAAGCGATTCGCATCAGAATGGATTTGACAGAGGTATTAGAATAGACAACATTACCGACGAGCCATCAAATTTGGTTGATGTTGATATTGCCACTGAAAAATTATTACTATCTCAATACGTTCCTGCTAGTATTGTTATCGACAGTAGCTATCAGATTGTACGGTTTCATGGGCTGGTATACAAGTATTTGTTCCCCTCCTCAGGCAAGGCCTCGCTGGATGTGCTAAACATGGTGCATGAGGAACTTGGTTTTGAACTGCACTATATGGTGCAGCAGGTAGCAAAAGACAATAAACCCATACGCAAAGAAAATATTTCATTGACATTGCCGAGTGGTGATGTTAAGGTAAATATTGAAGTAGCCCCGGTGAGGTCAAAAGCATCAGAGGCGCACTACCTGATTCTTTTTGAAGAAAAGGCTAAACTGAACCTCCTGGAACCAGACTTAACCGGTTCGGCAAATAGCCGAAAAATGCGGATGCTGGAAAACCAACTAAAGCAGGCCCAGGAGCATTTAATCTCGCTGACAGAAGAACTGAAAACTACCCGTGAAGACCTGCAGGAAGGCAACGAAAAAATGACGGCCCAGTACGAAGAGGTACTAAGTATCAACCAGGAATTGCTGGAAGGCAAACGGGCGTTACAGGCTGCTGTAAAAGAATTGATGCTGGCAAATGAAGACTTAGAAACAGAAAATATTAACCTGCACGAAAACATCGACTATTCTGCTAGTATTATTAACGCTATCCGGGAACCACTTTTATTACTGAACACCAACCTGAGTGTACACCTGGCTAACAGGGTTTTTTACAGCACTTTTCGGCTAACGCCTGCCGATGTAGAACATCGTTTTTTGTATGAAATAGGTAATAGCCAGTGGAACGTACCCGAACTACTGGCTAAGCTAAGTGAAGTAGTAGGCAAAAAGAATGGGTTTGCTTCGTTCGAACTACCATCGGCTGACAATCGTATGCTGCTTTTCAATGCCGCACACCTGGAAACCGGTAACAAGCGGACGGACCGCATTATGATAACGATGCAGGACGTAACGCAACATCGGCAAGCCAGGGAAGCAAAAGAATGGCTGGCAACGGTAGTAGAAGCTTCTAATGAGGGCATTATTAGCTTCACCACCAACCGTACCATCATAAGCTGGAACAAAGGTGCCGAAGAAATATTTGGCTATACGGAAGCTGAAATGGTGAGTAAATCGCTGAGCCGGCTGGTAAAGCAAAATGATAAGCTGAACCAGCATAAACTAATAGAGCGGGTGATGAAAGGCGAAATAATCCGCCAGTTTGAAATGGAGCATTTACATAAAGATGGCCATATTATTCACGTGTCTATCAGCATTTCGGTTATTAGAGATGTAAAAGAAAATATAAAGGGACTGATGGCATCAGTACAGGATATTACCGAACGCAAAAAGGCAGAAGAAGCCCTTCGGGAATCGGAAGAACGCTACCAGCCCATTGTAAGCGAATCTGCCGTAGGAATAGCACGGGCCGATTTTGATGGCAGGCTGCTATTTACCAACCAGAAATTTTGCAATATGCTGGGTTTTACAATTGAAGAACTACTGGGCAAAACCGTTTGGGACCTGGCTTATAATAACAATAATAATAGAACAAAAGGCCTGCTAAAACGGATGCAGGAAGATGGAAAGCCAATTGAGTTTGAGCGGCAGCTGATCCGTAAAAACGATACACCTATATGGGTTAATATCAACGTGTCATCTATGAAAGACAGTAAGGGGCAGGTTGCTTCCGTTACTGCCGTCATCATAGATATTAGCCAGCGCAAAGAAGCAGAGGAAGCCTTGCAAAAAACAAAAGAAAGCCTGCAAATAGCATTTGAAGCAGCCAATATGGGCAGCTGGGAAATGGATACCAATACCGGTGAAATAATATACCATAGCCTGCGAAACGACCAGCTAATGGGCTACAATAACTGGCAAACCGGGTGGAACCTGGAGAAAGCCCGACGGTACGTAATAGAAGAGGACCGGCAAATGTTTGATGAAGCCATTAGCGGGCTATTGAGTAAAGGAAGTTTACAGATGGAATTCAGAGTACGGTGGGCGGATGGCAGCCTGCGTTGGATATATAAGCTAGGCAAGTTGTTTTACGATGCCGACGGCAAACCCTATCGGGCAGCCGGTATATCTATGGACATTACCGACCGCAAGCTGGCTGAGCAAAGAAAAGAAAACCTGATAGGCATAACCAGCCACGAACTGAAGACACCTGTAACCAGTATAAAAGCGTATGCACAAATACTACACGAACAGTTTCTGGAACAGAAAAACTACACCTCAGCCACCATGCTGGAAAAACTGGATAAGCAGGTAGATAAACTGACGATCCTGATAAAAGACCTGCTGGATACTACCCGGATAACAGAAGGGCAACTAACCCTGAAGCAGGAAGTAATAGACATTAATAGTTTGATAAAAGAAGTGGCAGACGATATGCTGCCTGCCATTAGCGGGCATAGAATTGTAAAAAGGTTGCACCCGCTACCCAGCATACAGGCCGACCGTGAAAGAATCAGGCAGGTGCTTATTAACCTCATTTCCAATGCCGTAAAATACTCACCCGAAGATGATAAAATAATTGTGTGCACAGAAAGTGAAAGCGGAAGCGTAACCATCCATATTCAGGATTTCGGAATTGGTATATCAGAAGAAGTACAGCCCAAAGTGTTCGACCGCTTTTACAGGGTAGATGATACGAATGGAACCCGTTTTTCCGGGTTGGGGCTAGGCCTTTTCATTAGTTCAGAAATTATAAAGCAACACAAAGGAGCCATTTGGGTAAAAAGCCACAAAGGAGAAGGGGCAACCTTTTCTTTTTCACTACCGGCAAACAACTAATCTGCTTTAAAATCGATATTACATAGCCGGTTTTTTTAAAGAAAACCGGCCACCCCACTACTACAAATTACCTTGCTCTCTCAATTAAAGATGATGCAGGTAGTTATAATTGGTTCGGGAAATGTGGCCCATGTACTGGGGGCAAAACTGAAAGCAACAGGTTATTACATTCAGCAGGTGTATGGCCGCAACTTGCACCAGGCCACCCTGCTGGCTGATAAATTGGGTTGCCAGCCCATTGATGATCTGGCTGGCCTTACTACATCCGCCGATTTGTATTTGCTGGCAGTAAGCGATATGGCACTGCTAGCTGTGGCGGCGGCTATGCCGGTAGTGGGCGGGCTGGTGGTGCATACTGCCGGGTCGGTTTCTATACAGGTGCTGGAGCCAGCTGCACAGCGGTATGGGGTGCTGTACCCGCTGCAAAGCCTGCGGAAAGAGAAAACAGATTATGGCGATATTCCATTTTTAGTAAATGGCAATACGCCGGAATGTGGGGCAGCAATAGAAAAAATAGCCCAATCGCTCAGCAGCCAGGTGGTACAAGCCAATGATGAATACCGCCTGAAGCTGCATATGGCTGCAGTAGTAGTATCCAGTTTTACCAACCACCTGTATGCATTGGCAGATGCGTTTTGCCGGAAAGAAAACACTGACTTCAAATTACTGCAACCCCTGATTGAAGAAACAGCCACCCGTATGCGGCAATATGCCCCGGCAAAAATGCAAACCGGGCCAGCCGTTCGGGGCGATGAAGCTACCATTTACCGCCACCTGCAACTGTTAGAGCAATACCCGCAGTTGCAACACATTTATCAGCAGCTTACACAAAGCATTCAATTGGTGAATGGTCAATAGTCAATGGTGAATAGGATTATTTCTATTACAATTTTAAAATAATTATTCAACTAACAGATCCTCTGTAGCAAATGATGGCTTCCAAATAGCAACGATTAACATTTATAAAAATCCATTCACCATTCACTACTCACCATTCACCACTGTACTCCCCTACTTTTGCCCCAAGTTTTTTAGAAGAAATTATGTACAACATTTTATTCCGGTTCGAGCAAAAGGGTTTGGAACCGGTCACTATAACCAGCGCTAACACAGAAGATAGTATTTTGGAAGTGGCACTGATGAATGATATAAATCTGCATCATAACTGTGGTGGGGTTTGTGCCTGCAGTACCTGCCATGTGTATATCCAAACAGGAGATGAACTGCTGCAGGAACTGAGCGATAAAGAAGAAGATTTCATTGACCGGGCCGTTCGGCCTCGTATCAATAGCCGGCTGGGCTGCCAGTGTGTATTGCAGCCCGGTGGTGGCAATATTGAATTGATAGTGCCCGACCAAAGCCAGTTTTTAGGAGAGTAAATCACTAATTGGCTACTGAGTAATGCCGGAAGAAATAAGCATTACTCCTTGTCAAATTTAAAAGTAAGACAGATGCAATTTGAGCCCCCTATAAAGTGGAACGATTACGAAGACATTGCCCTAAAACTGTACGAACGTTTTGGCGATGACTTTACGG
Source organism: uncultured Chitinophagaceae bacterium (assembly GCA_964242675.1). Taxonomy (GTDB): domain Bacteria; phylum Bacteroidota; class Bacteroidia; order Chitinophagales; family Chitinophagaceae; genus JAZKFT01. The sequence continues at coordinate 6,006 of CAXTDG010000101.1, read as the reverse complement.
AGAGCAAAATATACCGCCTGCGCTTTACCGACCTGCTGGAGTGGGTGTTGCAGATACCCAACTTTGCTGGCACCCGTGAGCAAAGCACCGAAGGCCACCTGGAAATGATACAAAGCAGTTGGGTATACGAGTGGCGGGATAACCGGAAGTAATTTTGGTGAATGGTCAATAGTGAGTGAATAACCCCCACTTTATATTTCACCAGTTGCTATTGGTTAAGAAAGTTACATTTTAATATTCACCATTGACCATTCACTATTCACTAAATGAATCTCCTTTCCCTCTTCAAGCCCATTACCACTTTTGTGTTTGATGTAGATGGTGTACTAACCGATGGAACGCTGTTTCTTTTCCCCGGTGGTGAAATGGTGCGGCGCATGAGCATTAAAGATGGCTATGCGTTGCAACTGGCAGTGAAGCAGGGCTACCGGGTCATTATTATTTCCGGCGGCTTTAGCGAATTAGTAAAAGAACGATTGCTGAAGCTGGGCGTAACGGAAGTGTTCATGAAAGTGGCAGATAAAAAGCAGGTGTTAGCTGATTATGCAGCCGCTAATAAAATAAACTGGAACGAAATCCTGTTTATGGGAGATGATATACCCGACCAGGAAGTGATGGAACAGGAAGGCTTGCTGGCCTGCTGCCCTGCCGATGCGGTAGAAGAAATAAAAGCCGTTTGCCAATACATTAGCACTTATACCGGCGGCGCTGGCTGTGCCCGGGATGTAATTGAGAAAACGATGAAGCTGAATGGTAAATGGCACCACATAACGGAGGTGAAAAGTAAGTAGGTCCGGAAGTCTGTAAAGTCCGAAAGTCGGAAAGATGAATACAGACAAAGGACGAACTTGTAAACCTGTGAACAGGTGAACTTCGCATTGCTGGACTTTAAACTTAAAACCTTGAACCTTAACCGGTTCGCTTGCCCTTGAAACTCATTGCTATCTTTTTCCGACTGATTCGCTGGCCCAACCTGGTCTTCATTGTTATTACCCAGGTACTGTTCAACTATGCAGTGGTGCGGCCGGTATTTCATCAGGCAGGGTTAGCACCACGTCTTTCGCCCATCCATTTTGTACTACTTAGCCTGGCTTCTGTGCTTATTGCCGCTGCTGGCTACATCATCAACGATTATTTCGACGTAAACATTGACCGGGTAAACAAGCCCGATAAAGTTTTGCTCGACCGCTACATCCGCCGCCGCTGGGCCATTTTCTGGCACCTGCTGCTCAGCATGATTGGCGTAATGCTTAGCCTCATTGTCAGCTTTGCCGTAGGCGATAAATTCTTCATTATTGGCTTTAGCAATTTTGGCTGTGTACTAGCCCTTTGGGTGTACAGTACTACCTATAAGCGTCGTATACTGGTTGGCAATATTCTCATTTCGGCCCTCACTGCCTGGACGGTTTGGGTAGTATACACCGCCGAAGCCCTCAACTGGGGCAATCCACTGCTACTGCCTGAAGTGCAGGCAAAAGCATTTGCCAAACTCATTCGGGTCGCCTCTTTGTATGCCGGTTTTGCGTTCATTATTTCCCTTATTCGGGAGGTAGTAAAAGACATGGAAGATACCGAAGGCGACCGGCGGGGCGGCTGCCGTACCATGCCCATCACCTGGGGTATACCGGTTAGCAAAACCTTTACTGCCGTATGGCTGGTTGTGCTGATTGGCGTACTGCTCATTACCCAGTTTTACATTGTCACCTTTGGCTGGTGGCTGGCCGTAGCCTATTTATTCCTGGCTGTAACTGTTCCGCTGGGTTTCATCTTTCGCCAGTTATTTCGGGCACATACCAAGGAAGAATTCGGTAAGCTGAGCAGCCAGATTAAAATAATAATGCTAACCGGTATCCTGTCTATGGTGTTTTTCCTGCTCTACTTCCGTCAATAATAAGAAAATATTGCTCCCTCGTTTTTACGCCCTACCTACAACTATCTTAGCCGCCCGAAAAAATGGATGCTTATGATGAAGGTGGGAATATTAGGTGGTGGCCAGTTAGGCCGTATGTTATTGCAGCAGGCGGCTAATTACCCGGTAGAAACCTGGGTAATGGAAAGCGATGCGGCCTGCCCGGCTGCCCACCTGTGCCATCATTTTGTTTTGGGCGACATTAAAAACTATGAGGATGTACTGGCTTTTGGCCGCCAGGTACAAAAACTAACCATCGAGATTGAAAACGTAAACGTTGATGCCCTGGAAACACTGGAGGGGGAAGGCATTCAGGTATTTCCCAAGCCAGCTGTGCTGCGGACCATTAAGAACAAGATTACCCAGAAAAAATTCTACCAGCAGCAGGGCATTCCCACACCAGATTTTAGAGTGACCAATTCCTTAGCAGAACTAACAAACTATACCAGCTTTTTGCCTGCTGTACACAAAATAGCAGAAGGCGGCTACGATGGAAAAGGCGTTCAGATGCTCCTTACTGAAAAAGATTTTCCCAAAGGCTTTGCTGCCCCGGCAGTACTGGAGAAAAAGGTGGAAATACACAAAGAAATAGCCCTGATGATAGGGATAAACAGCAAGGGAGAAACAGCGCTGTACCCACCGGTAGAAATGATTTTTGATCCTTACCTCAACCTCCTGGATTTTCAGCTTTGCCCGGCAAAGATTGAAAAAGAAGTACTGTGGAAAGTAGAAGCCATTGCTATCAAGCTGGTAAAATCATTCAACAGCCCTGGCCTGTTTGCGGTAGAAATGCTGGTAGATCGAGACAAGGAAGTTTGGGTAAACGAAACAGCCCCACGGGTACACAATAGTGGCCATCATACTATCGAAGCACACTATAGCAGCCAATACGATATGCTGTGGCGCATTTTGCTGGACTACCCGTTGGGAAATACAGATGCCATTGCCGCCTCCTCTTTAGTAAATCTGGTAGGCGCCCCCGGATTTAGTGGGCCAGCCATTTACGAAGGGCTGGAAGAAGTACTGAAAATGGAGAACACTTTTGTACACCTGTATGGTAAAACAGAAACCAAGCCCGGTCGCAAAATGGGGCATGTAACCATCCTGTCCAACGAGCCGCAGGAGCTAATGTTTCGGGCACAAAAGGTGAAGAATTGCATGACCGTGAAAGCATAAGTAATTATTAGATTTGCGGTTCATCTTATGCCGATTGCTATGCCTGCACTAAAAACAGTGGCCCCATTTGGGCGGCTCTGTGTTTTACTTTTTCTCTGTGTACAAGCCATTGCTCAAAACGACACGTCGCTATACCAGCGGAAGTTGTATATCCACAATGGCGATACGCTGCCTTACCGTATGCTGCTACCGCAGAATTACGATGCTACCCAGTACTATCCGCTTATTCTTATGCTGCATGGCAGTGGCGAACGGGGTAGCGACAACAACCTGCAACTGGTACATGGCGGCAGTTTATTTGTGCAGCCGGAGGTTCGTACCCGTTTCCCAGCCATTGTAGTTTTTCCGCAGTGCCCAGCCAAAAGCTTTTGGAGCAATGTAGATATTAAAACAGATAGCAGCGGCAAACGCAGTTTTAATTATCAAACAGGCGGCAAGCCTACCGTTGCTATGGACTTAGCCAATCGCTTACTGCATTCCCTGATAGATGAATACTCAGTAGCAAAAGACCAGGTATACGTAGGTGGCCTAAGCATGGGTGGTATGGGCACATTTGAAATAGTACGTCGCAATGCAAAGCTGTTTGCCGCTGCTATGCCTATTTGCGGTGGGGCAGCACCAGCTACGGCTGAAAAATTAAAAAGGGTACACTGGTGGGTTTTTCATGGGGCAAAGGACGATGTGGTGCCACCTGTAAATTCTGAAAGAATGGTAACAGCATTGAAAAAACAGAACGCCGATGTGCAATTCACTTTGTACCCCAATGCCAACCACAATAGCTGGGATAGTGCCTTTGCCGAACCAAACCTGCTGCCCTGGTTGTTCTCGCAAAAAAAGAAATAGAAAGTTATTGAAGGCAAACAGTTATAGGAGAAAGTTCCGGACAATCTATGTTACTGTTGCCTCCCTAATCTTATAGTATTACGATTTTCCTGATTCTAAAAACAATCTTAAAAATATGTAACTCATTCATTCTTATTTACCTTTGATACATTGTTTTGCCATTGAAATAACAAACCCCACTTATGAGTCTAGAAAACGAGATTTACCAGCAGAGTTTCCGAAATGTGCGGCATAAGGCCATCGTAAATGTTATCTATACCTTCAACTGGCTGCGGGATAGAATGCAGGAACACATGAATAGTCACGACATCACCATGCAGCAGTTCAATATCCTTCGCATACTGCGGGGCGCTAACCAACCGCTGAGCACCCTGCAAATACGGGAACGAATGCTGGACAAAATGAGCGACACCAGCCGCATAGTAGACCGGTTAATACTGAAAAACCTGGTCGAAAAAAAGCCCTGTGGCCGGGACAAGCGCCTGGTAGACGTAATGATAACTGAAAAAGGGCTACAGGTACTACAGGAAATGGACGACCAGTCCAGCAAAATGGATAGCATACTAAAAAATCTTTCCGACGAAGAGGTGTTGACACTGAACGCCCTGTTAGACAATATGCGAGAAAAGACAGAGGTAGGAGTTGAGTAAGGAATAATACAACTTCTCATTTTTTATGCTGGCACAATAAACTTTTTGCTTTTGCTTGCAGCCACGGCTTTTACTTTCGCCATATGATGATGAGGTGTTGTAAGCTGCTGGTGGTGCTCCTGTTTCTTTGTTTTGTGAACAGAAATGGGGCACTGGCTCAAAATCCAAAGTTTGAGTTTAGGGGTGCCTGGATAGCCACGGTTGAAAATATTGACTGGCCCAGCCGCAAGGGCCTTACATCCGACGTGCAAAAGGCTGAATTCATCCGGCTGGTAGACCTGTTGCAAAGCTGTGGCCTCAATGCCGTAGTGGTGCAGATACGCCCGGCATCCGATGCTTTTTACCCCAGCCAGTACGAACCCTGGAGCGAATACCTGAGCGGTACACAAGGTGTGCCGCCAGTGCCTTATTACGATCCGCTACAGTTTATGATTGAGGAAACGCACCGCCGGGGCATGGAGTTTCATGCCTGGGTCAATCCTTACCGGGCGGTGTTCAATATCAATCGTTCCTCTGTTGCAGCTACACATCCTACCAAGCTTTTTAAAGAATGGTTTTGGGTATATGGCAGTGATGCGGAGGGCTACAAAAAATACTTTGACCCCGGAAACCCGGAAGGTCGCCGCTTTGTAACCGATGTAATCCGGGATGTGGTAAAGCGGTACGATATAGATGCCATTCATTTCGACGATTATTTTTATCCGTACCGAGTAGCTGGTAAAGACTTCCCCGACCAAAGCAGCTACCTACGCTATGGCGGCGGCCTGCAGAAAGATGTATGGCGCCGCAGCAATTGCGATTCTATTATCCTGATGCTCAGCACCGCCATCAAAAGTATAAAGCCCTGGGTACGGTTTGGCATTAGCCCATTCGGTATTTGGCGCAACAAAAGCAGCGACCCCGAAGGCAGCAACACAAATGGCACCTCTAACTACGATGATCTGTATGCTGACATTGTGCTGTGGCTAAAAAAGGGCTGGATCGATTATGTAGCCCCGCAACTATACTGGGAAATTGGCCATACCAGGGCCGACTATGAAGAACTGGTAGATTGGTGGGCCACCCATAGCTATGGCCGCCATGTGTATATAGGCCATGGGTTTTACCGGGCTGGTAGCAATGCCGCCTGGAGAGATCGTAACCAGCTCCCTAACCAAATACGCATATTGCGGGACTACGACGATATTGAAGGCAGTTGCTTTTACAGTAGTAAAATCTTTTATAAAAACCCCAACGGCTGGAACGATTCGCTGAAAAATAACTACTACCGCACACCCGCCATTGTGCCGCCTATGCCCTGGATAGATAGTACCCTTCCGGCGGCTCCGCTGGTAAAGCAAATGGGGAAAATAGTGTTAGTATCCGTTGATACCAGCAGTCATAACACTGCCGCCGAAACCGGAGGCCATCGGGTGAACGCCTTTCCGG
>CAXTDG010000100.1:0-10568 GCA_964242675.1 uncultured Chitinophagaceae bacterium | reverse complement strand
CACTTGCATGGCCGAAAATTAAAGTTGTTTGGCCAATTATCGAAGACCGTTTACTCAAGGTGCATTTTAGTAAAGATTGTTGGCAAATAATTGAAGGGCTACTAGGCTTCTAAATCGAAATTTTGGGTAGACAATCAGCAGGTAATCTGGTACGCCTGATAAATAAGAAGATACATACAGGTTGAAGCCGTCGGGCGAAGCAAATCGAAACTTATTTAGTGGAATTACCATTTAAACGAATCCTTTCCTTTCTAAAACATTCTAAAATACAAAACCAAAACGTTATGAAATACATCTATACCCTGTTGGGGTTGCTTATGCTAGTGCAGGCGCAGGCAACGGTAAGAAGAGTTAGAGCCGGTAACACAAGTCCCGGCAACGGATTAAGCTGGTCTCTTGCTTACAATGATTTGCAAGCCGCTATCAATACATCTTCATCAGGCGATGAAGTTTGGGTAGCCGTTCCTATAGGGTCGGCCAAGTATCAACCGGCAAGCGGATTTCCCTATAATATGAAAGAAGGTGTGAAGATTTATGGTGGTTTTGCCGGTACGGAAACAATTTTGAGCAGCCGTAACTGGCAAGCCAATATAACAACGCTTCAAGGCAATGCCAATACGGTGGTAAGTTGTAATAGTGGTTTAAGTAGTAGTAGCTTATTGGATGGTTTTACCATCACGGGCGGGAACAATTATTTTGGTGGGGGAATCAATTCAAATGATGCATCGGCAACCTTTTCCAACCTGATTATTAGTAACAATTATGCAAGCAACAGTGGTGGTGGCTTTTATACCTTTGGAAGCCCAACGCTTACAAACGTTGTTTTTACGCATAATACTTGCGGAACTAATGGTACCTATGACGAAAATGGAGGTGGATTATATATTGATCAGGGCTACCCAATAGTTACAAACTGTATATTCGACTATAACTACGCTCATAGAGATGGTGGTGCAGTGTACGCATACGAAGTCAGCTATACCAGCACACGTAAGCCTACATTTATTAATTGCCTATTCAACAATAATGAATCCGGGGCCGGGGCCGGTGGAGCAGTGTTCGGTCTTGCAACCTCTTTCATTTTTACCAATTGCACGTTCTACGGCAATACCTGCTATGTTGCGGGGTGTGGGGCTGGTATCCATAATTATGGCAATTCATCTTCCGGCGCTGTCTCCAACACAGTAATTAAGAACTGTCTGTTCTGGAGTAATTTTGTCAGTTTTAACGGCGTTCAATCCGATTTATATAATAGCCCTTCCTACGCTACTGCTACTACAACTTACTCTGTATTGGTTGGCCCCCAATCTGGTACCGGCAACGTGGCCCCTTCGGGAACTATTCCTTTTGTGAACCCCGCTAGCCCTGCCGGGCCTGATAACCTGTGGTTTACAGCCGATGATGGCTATCGGCTTATCTTCTGCAATCCCATTGTAATTGATAAGGGTGACAATTCAGCCATTAGCGCCACAACTGACCTGGGCGGTAACCCCCGTAAGTTTGATGTACCTCTTGTTGCCGACGCTGGTGCTGGCACTTCGCCTATCGTAGACTTGGGTGCCTATGAAAATCAGACTGGTGCTACGGCTATACAACTTACAGGAAGTATTGGTAATGCTCATATCATACCCTATCCGCAGGAACTTACATCCGATTCCGTTTCAAATGTGCAGGCACCTGCATCTGGTATGTCGGTACGGTGGGAGAGGAACATTAACGGTAGCTGGGAAGATGCCTCTCCCAGCAGCACCCTTAACTACTATAAGTTTCCGGTGCTTATGGCTACCACTCAATTTAGAAGAGTTGTGTATTCGGCTGCTTATTGCAACACGCCTTACTATAGTAATGTGGTACAGATAAAAGTAGCCAACCCAACGGCTACTCAGGCGGGGGGCATTACCGGAAAAGTAAGTAGCCCTAACGGCACTGGTGTACAGGGTATACAAATTAGAGTAACCCGTCAGGTGGCTATTTCCGGTAGCCCGGCAGGGTATACTTATTTAAATACAACCGATGGAGCTGGCGAATTCTCTATCACTCCGGTTTACTATGGCGACTTAGATATTAGTAGTTCCAGTGCCACTTTTACCGTTACTCCTGTAAAAGTGAACGACAGGTTCAACCCGGCTTCTTTGTCGAAAACGGTGAGTTACTATACCCCCAAACCCACGTCGGCCACTTTTACAGATACTACCGTACTGAGTATTACGGGACGTACGTACCAGGAGTGTTCCACTTGTTTAAACTTAGCAGGTAATACTACATTAATAAGTTGCCCTATAGATAGCATCAACATCTTTAAAAATAATAGTTATGCTACAGCAACCCGGAATATCAATGGGGTTTTTGGCCAGTACGGAATAACCGTATCCGACCCGGTACTGGTAACAATTGAACCCCGATTTACAGGCCATACTTTTACTCCTTCTTCTTTGCCGGTAACGCCGGTGAACAATGTGTCAGGGGTTGATTTTAAAGACCTGGCTACGCATACCATCAGTGGTAGACTAACAGCCGGTTGTGGAGAACTGATTGGAACATCCACACTGGAATTTGGGGACAGCCTGCCACCGGACGCTTCTGGCAATATTCGTATGCAGGCCTGCTTCCGTAAACGGGTAACTACTGATGTAAATGGCAATTACGCTATTACGTTGCCGGCAAGGCCATATAAGGTGAAAGTGATCGGTTTTACCCCACTATCTGGCGCTACTAATCCTATTCAGGCAACAGAACTTCTATTCTTTATCAACAATAAACTTCCTGCCGATTCTCTTTACCGGGATATTACTACTCATGATACTACACTTAACCTGGTATATGAAAGGCCGCCTGTAATTGCTATTGTAGAAGGGCTTACACTTCAAACCTGTCCTAATCCGTTAGGTAGTTTCTCCATTTTACAGCAGGCAGTAACTGATAGTCTCCGGATAAAAGTATTTCGTGGGCAACCAGCAAGTTACACTACAGGTTGTGCTTTGTCTGATAGCATTAATAAAGTTATCCTGGCTACCAATGTTTCATCACAAAGTATGGCAAATGATAGCGCCAGTTTCAAGCCGACCGCTACGGGTGTATTGGTTCGGTTAAGAGGTGGATCGCCAAACGTTGCTGGTAATCACTTTAAATCACTGGCTTTGTACTATACCGATAAATATGGAAGAAGCGCTAGCCTGTTAAGAACGAATATTTTGGTTACGGGAGCTTTGCAGGATCAGGGAGCAAACTTTTTTACTGTATCACCACCACCAGTGCCACTGCTAGTACTGCACGACCCACCCGGAGATGGAAGTTATAGTTATTGGCAGAACACTAAATCAACCCAAACGGCTTTTAGAATGTATGCCTCAAGTGCCAGTGACCAAGGCGGCTGGCTGGAAGTGAAGTTAGGTACCAAGCTGGAAACCGGCATATTCGTTAGCACCGAATCAGAAGTATGGGCCACAGCAAATGGCACAACCACAAAAGGTAAAACGAACACCAGCGCTACCGAGCAGGTTTATACAAATACTTACACCAGTACGCTGAATACTTCTTCCACTACCTCAGAAGTGGGATCTGATGGAGATGTGTATGTAGGTATGGCTTTGAACCTGATTTATACCAGTGCTACCGAAATCAGCTATAATGCCTGCCAGATTAAAGATACCACTACCATGATTTTTGCACCAGGTGGTGTGCCTACCGAGTTTCACTCTTCAGAAAAACAAATTAAAACAGTGACTATCCCAAGCCTGCTGAATGCAGCGGCTGTACAACCCACTCAGTATAAAAAAGATTCGGTGATGAACATTGCAAGACAATGGCAGCAAATGATAGACAACAATAACACAAACAAGCAAAATGCAGTATCCACCAATCAGAATATAACGTTTAATGGGGGGGGCAGTGGTACAGGTAGTAGTTTTACCACTACCGTTTCTAAGAGTAATACAACTGAGTTTTCCATGAATATAGACATGGGACTTGCTATTGCTGCTGGTTTTGAAATAGCTGGTAGCGGAGTTAGTGGCGGAGCCATTGTAAATTTTAAAACAGAAACAGGTGGAAGTACTGTAACAGACTCTACCACAGAAACAACAGTTGGGTATGTACTTACAGATGCCAATTCAGGCGACCAGTTTACCGTCAACATTAAGAAAGACCAGCAATCTGGTACGCCAGTATTTCAATTGCTGGCTGGTCAGTCGAGTTGCCCACCAGAGGAGGGTACCCAGCTAAGAGACCAAATACAGTTGGCGAACCCTAACCCTATTGCCACAGATACCAACCAGGTAGGCACACTGGAATACAAACTATATCTTGGCAATATCAGTGCTATTACAACAGATCCTTCAAGGCCGTATAATTTATATGTTGATGCAAGCAGCAACTCAGATGGTGCCACAGTAGTTATTAATGGTGTAAGCAACCCAACACCCAGCAATCCTGCATCTGTTACGGTTCCCCGCCGTTCGCAGCAGCTAATTACCGTACGAGTAACTAAAGTACCCACCTCACCGGTATTCTCCTATACAGGCCTTTCCATTATTGCCGTTGATCCATGTTCCGGAGATATTACAGACACAGCCTTGCTTTCAGCCTATTTTATAAGTTCATGCAGTAGCGTAAAGCTGGACGAACCGGCCAACAACTGGATACTGGCTGATAACAATTATCTGAAAACGATAGTGATAAAAGGATACGATCGCACCAGTCTTTCTACTATCAATCTGCAGTACGCTGCAGCTGGTAGTAGCAACTGGATCGATGCTAACCCCATATTTACACCTGCTACCCTCAATGCAAATCCAAGCCTGGGAACCTCTTTCAACTGGAATACTGCTGGCCTGAGCGATGGTAATTATAATATCCGGCTGAAGCTGGTTTGCTCACAAGGCATTACTTATTCAGAAGTGGTTACTGGTATTATTGATCATGCCGCTCCGGCACTGCTCGGAAAGCCTTCTCCCTCCGATGATATCTATGTAAATGGGGATGTCATTTCTTACACTTACAATGAAGACATTGCTGTAAACAACATCAACACCAGCAATGTAACCCTTACCCGCCTGATGAATGGAGTAGCTACACCCATAAATATAACCGTAACAGGATATAAAAACAGTTTAGTTGTAATACCCGTAAGCAGTATCAACAGCTTTGTAGGTTCAACCATGAGGGTGATTGTAAAAGATATTGTAGATATATACGGCAATAAGAAACTCACTCCCGATACAAGTTACTTCCTGGTGGGTACAACCATTGTAGCAACAGGTACAAATGCTATGAAAGTAGCCATTGCAAAACCAAAAGTTTCAAAAAACTCCGACAGTACTATTGATATTTCTTTTAAACTGCCAGTAACGTCCAGCGATAGCCTGCGGGTGAACTATACAGTAGGAGGTACAGCCCGTTTAGGAATAGATTATACAATCCAGTATGTAGGTTACCAGCCCACTTACACTTATAATAATGGTACGCAGGGTGCCATCCGGCTGCCAAAGTCATCTAACCAGGTAACATTTCAAATTCTTCCGCTAAGCGATACGGCTCTTACACCTGATAAAACGGTTACAATTAGTTTGAGCGAAGGAGGAGACTATGCATTGGGCGATACAACAACAAGAACCGGTGTAATAACCAGTGACGACGGCATAACAACCTACACATTTGTTGGCACCGGCAACTTTAGCGATAAAATCAACTGGCTAAATGGCAAGAAGCCGCTTACAACTCTGGTTGCTGGCAAAACAATTTTCATCAATCCATCCGGTACTTGTACGCTTGATGTTCCGCTGACCATCAGGCCTGGAGCTACCCTTCGGGTGATGCAAAACCGGTCATTCATCATCCCTGGCAATCTCAAACTCAATTAATCCCAACTTCTTCTACCCGTCACCTCTGGCAGTTTCTTAGGAAGCCGGCCGGAGGTGACAGGAGGGAGGAGGAAGTTTATCTATCCTTTTCAAAAAATAAGTTCATGCAGTACAATACAACCCAAATCAGCGGTAAAGACAATGTGTGCCAGGTAGTATTAAGCGATTCAAAAGGGGAACACCAGTTTTCATCGGGCAATATTATTCGCCTGCAGGCGCAAGACAATTACACCATAGTATATTTTGAAAAACGGCGGCCTTTTGTAGTAAGCAAAGTGTTGAAAACGTATGAGGAATTACTGGCCCCGTATGGTTTTGTACGCACACACCGCAGCCATCTGGTAAACCCTTCGTTTGTAGTGGATATAGATGTGGTTCATTACAATATCCTGATGCAGGATACATCGGTGGTTGACTTATCAAGGAGAAATAAAACCGGTATAAAAAAGCAATTGGTAGAACTGCTACGCAAACGCAGCAAAAACTGATAACCTATTTTTTATGTGACTGTGCTACCGGTGTAGTGCGATGCGGTTGTGAGTCTTTTGCCGGACTGCTTTTATCAAAAAACAACATTTTGGTGGCCATCACAATTAGAAAAACGCCAAAGATTTTCTTCACTATGGCTTCTGGTAGCATCAGTGCTAATTTACTGCCCAGGAACCCACCCAATACAAACCCCAGCGATACCAGCCCCACAATTTTTATATCAATAAAGCCCTGTTTGTAGTATTGCCATACGGCCAAAATACCCACCGGTAGTAGCAAAATACCCAGCGATGTACCCTGGGCGCTCTTTTGCGAAAATTGAAGAAAAATAACCAATGCCGGAACAATGATAATACCGCCCCCAACTCCTACCAGCCCGCTAAGCATACCCGCTGCAATGCCTACCAGTATCAGTATAATGATGGTTTGTACAGACATGCTAATCGAGTTTAGAACCGGCAAAATACACTTTTGCCTGCGGCTTAGCTACGCAAACTATTACATTAAACTTGGTTCTGTACCAAAACGGGGGTGCATAGGCGATGCTAACTTTTTCTGAAGTAGATACTGGTAAATTTCAACCTGTGCCCGAAGCCTTTTTTCATTCTTTCCCGGCTTTACGTAGTCGTTGCTTAGGTCGTGGTCCAGTATGCGGGCTTTTACATTGCCTCTTAGTTGAATATTGAGAATGTCAATTAGTTCCTTTTTTATTTCTTCATTGAAAATGGGGCAGGCTGCCTCCACCCGGTGGTCAAGGTTACGCACCATCCAGTCGGCACTGGAAATGTACACCTGTGGTTTGCCGCCATTGGCAAATACCATTACCCTAGCATGTTCCAGGTATCCATCTACAATGCTTACAGCATAAGGCTTTACCTTAAAACCTTTTTGGTCGAAAACAGCGCTGCAAATACCACGGATGATGGCTTTAACCTCCACACCTGCCTGCGCTGCAGCATACAATGCTTTTATCAATTCATGGTCGCTTAGCGAATTGACCTTTACAATTATGGAAGCTGCTTTGCCTGCTTTTTTGTTTTTAATCTCTTTAGCTATCAGGGTTTTTAAGGCCGTTCGCATGTTGGTAGGGCATACCAGCAAGGTTTTGCACTGGCGTAGGGGCAATGTACCCGCAGCTGGGTTTTGCAGATAGCGAAACATGCGGCTTACGTCTGTCATAATCAGGCGGTTGCTGGTGAGGAGGCAATGGTCGGCATAAATGGTTGCCGTTTTTTCGTTCATATTGCCAGTGCTTACAAAGCCATAGTTCACCAACCGGGTTTTCACCCGCTTTTGTATAATGCAGATTTTAGCATGTACTTTTTGATCAGGCACCCCGATGTATACTTTTACACCTTCATCTTCCAGCCGCTCTTTCCAGTACAGATTATTTTCTTCATCAAACCGGGCCCGCAACTCCAGCACCACATGCACCTGCTTACCATTGCGTACGGCATTAATAAGTGCATTCATGATTTTGGAATTGGAGGCCACCCGGTAACAGGTAATCTTGATGGAATTGACATCCGGGTCAATAGCTGCTTCCCGCAGCATATCTATCACCGGTACAAAGGAATGATAGGGAAAATCGAGTAACACATCTTTGCTCAAAACCACATCTGTCACCCGTTTGCCATCGTCCAGGTCAGGATGCAGGAAAGGTGCTTTGCGACCGGCTGACTTGCTGAACACGTTCGGGAAATCCATGAAGTGCCGGTAGTTGTGAATGCGGCCACCGGGTATCAGGTTATCCTTTCGGGTAAGGCCCAGGCGGCGGATCAGGTACTCCAGCAGAGCGGCATCCATCTCCCGGTCGTAAGAAAAACGAACGGTACGGCCTTCCCGCCGTTTTTTAATAGCTTTTTCTATTTTCTGGATGTAGGTATTCGACAGATCGGTTTCCAGGTCTATCTCTGCATCCTTCGTTACCTTAAAAATGTACGACTCGTAGTGGTCGTAGCCAAAGAAGGAAAATATTTGAGGCAGGTTGTAACGGATCACATCTTCCAGCAGAATAATCTGGTGTTCACCCGGCTTTGAGGGCAGCTCCACAAACCGGCTACCTACTGCATTCGATGGAATTTCAATGAGGGCATATTTCTGTTTATAAGCGGTATTGTTACGCCGCATTACCACGCCCAGGTACAGGCTTTTTTCCCGCAGGTAGGGCATCTCCGGTATGCTTTCCACCATTAGCGGAATGAGGTTGGGGCTTACTTCTTCATCATAAAACTTTTCGATGAACCGCTGCTGTTCTTTATTCAGGCCTTTTTCAGTTACCAGGCAAATCTTCTGCTCCTTCATCTCTTTTACAATGCCTTCCCAAATGCGGGTAAATTCACTTTGTTGCTCCAGCACCACCCGCTGTATTTCGTTCAGAATAAGTTGTGGCGAAACCTCCAGGTGCATATTTGCCTTTGCCTCTTTCTTATTAGAAAATGCCAGCATCCGGCGCAACGTAGCCACTCGTACCCGGAAAAACTCGTCCTGGTTATTGGAATGAATACCTAAGAAACGAATGCGTTCCCGTAGCGGAACGGATGGGTCGTTGGCTTCCTGTAGCACACGGGCATTGAAACTGAGCCAACTGATATCACGGGGAATAAAGATTTTTTTAGTAGCCATGGTCTAAAAAATACTGGCGGTTGATAGTTAGGGTATTGCCAGCCAAAAGTAAGCCGGAGCACTTTTGGTCAATGTTAAGTTACGATGGCGGGGATGGGTTAATAAAGCCAATTAAAACTATTCGAAGGTTGTTGCCACCACTAGTAGGATTCTTGAATGTTAGCTCTTAACGAAAGAAGGGCAGTTGTAATGAACAACTGCCCTTCTTGTATATAAAGAACTTTACAATTCCTTTATTTCTTCTTCCGTATACGCCGAAACGGGTTCGCAGGTGCAGGCTAGGTTGCGGTCGCCAAAAGTGTTGTTTACCCGGCCAACAGATGGCCAGAATTTGTTTTCTTTTACATAAGGTAATGGAAAGGCAGCCTTGGTGCGACTGTAAGAAAAACTCCATTCGTCGGCGCAAATTATCTGCTGGGTATGCGGTGCATTTTTCAGCGGGTTATTGGCCTTATCCCAGTTGCCATTTTCAACTTGCTTTATTTCGGTGTAAATGCAGTTCATTGCATCGCAAAAACGATCCAGTTCGGCCTTGTCTTCACTTTCGGTAGGCTCAATCATGATAGTGCCTGGCACCGGGAAACTCATGGTTGGTGCATGAAAACCATAATCGATCAGGCGCTTAGCCACGTCCTCGGCTTCAATGCCACAGCTTTGTTTGAAAGGCCGCAGGTCTACAATGAATTCATGGGCACAGGTACCATTAGCACCGGCATACAAAATAGAGTAATTTTTCGCCAGCTTTGCCTTCATATAGTTAGCATTCAGAATGGCGTATTTAGTAGCATTTACCAAACCGCTAGCCCCCAGCATTTTGATGTAGGCATAACTAATAAGCAGGATAGAAGCTGAGCCAAATGGTGCTGCCGATACTTGCCCACTGCCTTGCTCGGTATGCAAATGATAAGTGTGTTGAGGCAGGAAAGGAGCTAGTTTTTCATTAGCGCAGATAGGCCCCATGCCTGGCCCGCCACCACCATGCGGAATGGCGAATGTTTTATGCAGATTCAGGTGGCAGACATCAGCACCTATGGCACCCGGTGAGGTAAGGCCCACCTGGGCGTTCATATTGGCGCCATCCATATACACCATGCCGCCATTTTCGTGGATGGTAGCACAAATTTCCTTGATGCCTTCTTCAAAAACGCCGTAGGTGCTAGGGTAAGTAACCATCAATGCTCCTAGCTTTTCCCGGTTCTGGCTGGCTTTCAGTTTTAGATCATCAATATCAATGTGGCCTTCGTCATCACTTTTTACCACCACAACCTTAAAACCCGCCATCACAGCACTGGCCGGGTTGGTTCCATGTGCCGAAATAGGAATTAGTACTACGTTGCGATGGCCATTTCCTTGACTTTCATGATATTTCTTAATTGTTAGTAGGCCTGCGTATTCGCCCTGTGCGCCGCTGTTAGGTTGCAGGCTGGTTTTTGCAAAACCGGTAATGGTACTCAGCCAAGCTTCCAGTTCAGTAAATATTTCCTGATAGCCCTGCCATTGGTTGGCCGGGGCAAATGGATGAATAGATGAAAACTGTGGCCAACTTACCGGGATCAGTTCTGTAGCAGCATTCAATTTCATAGTGCAGCTACCCAG
>CAXTDG010000099.1:0-10579 GCA_964242675.1 uncultured Chitinophagaceae bacterium | reverse complement strand
AAAGAAAAGCAGCATTCAATTAATTTACAATGGCCGGTACAATAAGAGCGATTTTCCCAATTATGTAGATGGTGTTTACAACATTAGCAAAACGGGAAGTTTATTTAATAATTTCTCTTTGCAATTTACCCTGCGTTCCATTCTGGTACTAAATCTGGACAAAACCTTACAGTACTATAATACGAAGCAAACCGCTATGGGGCTTAACGCTTCTAAAAATTCAAACAGTGGTACCCGGCTGGGCGCTGTACTCAATTATCCCACTCATTTCACTTTTAGCAGTACGCTAGATCAAATCAGCAATTCCAACTTAGCCCGGCCAACCTATCTCTGGAACACTTTTGCCGGCTACCGGTTTATGAAGCAGCAGGCCGAATTGAAATTATCGGCCATGGATATATTGAAGCAATATAAAAATATTACCAACAGTGTAAACCAGTACGGCACTACAACCCGTGTCACCAATGGATTGCAACAATATTTTTTATTAACCTTCTCCTACTACCCCCGCAAGTTTGGCAAAGCGGAGATTAAAAAACCGGCTGCTAAATAAGGGGAATAGGAATGAAGCGATAGTTGACAACAGATGAGGTAATGGCTGATGGATTAATGAAACAATAAGAACCGAAATCGTACAGCCAGTTGCCAATTGTTGATGACAATGCTTTTCTGAATGCAGAAAGCAGGCAACTGCTAACTTCGGCTGTATAAACAGGCATCTTTTATTTCCGAACAAAAGCCTCAACCATCAGTAACCATGGACAGACTCCTCTGCTTTTTTATAGTCACATTTTTCTTCTCCGCTTGCCAAAATAAATCAGGCCAACCAGTAGTTGATATAAAAGGAATAGACTCTACTGTAAAGCCAGGCAACAACTTTTTCAGGTACGTCGATGGTAAGTGGTACGATACTGCACAGATACCACCTTCACAGGCAGGCGTAGGTGCTTATATGTTTATGAACTATCCGCAACGGCTGCGTTTGCAGGGTATTCTGGATAGTGTATCAAAAGCAAGTAATCAGCAGGGAAGCATCGAACAAAAGCTGGGTGATTTTTATGCGGCTGGTATGGATACCGTTACTATTAATCAGCGTGGTTACGAGCCTATCAAGCCCTTGCTGCTCCGCATTGACAGCATTAGCAATGTAGCGTCGTTGCTCCGGTTTGTAACCGATCAATCCAAGGCATCAGTCACTTCCATTATTGCCTTCGGTGTAGGGCCGGATAATAAAAACAGCAATCTCAACATAGCCCATCTGTACCAGGCGGGTATTGGCTTGCCAGAGCGGGACTATTATTTTAAAACGGATGCGCCAACTCTGGCCATTCAACAGGCTTACAAAATATTTCTGGCCAAACTGTTCACCCTTACTGGCAGCGATACAACAACCGCTACCAAAAATGCAAACGTTGTTTATAATATCGATAAACAATTCGCCGCATCGCACCGAAACAATATTGAACTGCGGGACATCAATGCCAACTACAATAAGATGTCTGTTGCAGCCCTAGCCAAGCGGCAGCCTAATATCGGTTGGGAAAGGATTTTGAATAACCTGGGTGCCAAAACAGATTCCATTGATGTAGCATAACCTGCTTATTGTGACAAGTTGAACACTGCTTTGCAAACGATGCCGCTTAGCGATTGGAAGGCGTACCTGAAAGCGTATACGATTTACAACTACTCAGATC
Source organism: uncultured Chitinophagaceae bacterium (assembly GCA_964242675.1). Taxonomy (GTDB): domain Bacteria; phylum Bacteroidota; class Bacteroidia; order Chitinophagales; family Chitinophagaceae; genus JAZKFT01. The sequence continues at coordinate 8,885 of CAXTDG010000099.1, read as the reverse complement.
AATTAAGCAAACCCTTTGTGGATGCAGCTTTTGCATTTAATAAAGTAATCTCCGGACAGGCGGTGCAAAAAACCCGTGGCGAAATAATGGCCAGTATGGTCGATCAGTCGTTGGGAGAAGCGCTGGGGCAATTGTATGTAAAACAATATTTTCCGGAAGCAGCTAAGCAACGGGTGCTGGACCTGGTAAATAATTTACAAAAGGCACTGGCCGCCCGAATGAGTAAGCTGGATTGGATGAGCGACAGTACCAAACAAAAAGCAAAAGAAAAACTATTTGCCATCACCAAAAAAATTGGATACCCCGACAAATGGAAAGATTACAGTAAGGTGAATATTGTGAAGGCTAAATACTTCGAAAATGTGGTATCGGCCGCTTCAAATAATTACGCTTTTCAACTGGCAAAACTAAATAAGCCTGTGGATAGAAGCGAGTGGTTTACCACACCATCGACCGTTACGGCTTATTACAATCCGTCCGCTAATGAAATTGTTTTTCCCGCAGGTATTTTGCAATCGCCGTATTTTGATAACGCCGCCGATGATGCACTGAACTATGGCGGAATTGGGATGGTGATAGGCCATGAAATTACACATGCGTTTGATGACCAAGGGGCACAGTTTGATAAAGAAGGCAACGTGAAAGACTGGTGGACAAAAGAAGATTATACCCGCTTTAAAGCAAAGACCCAACAGGTAGTTGATCTGTACAACACCTTCACTGTGCTGGATACGGTGCATGTAAAAGGCGCCATGACGCTGGGCGAAAACACCGCCGATATTGGTGGCGTGGCCATTGCCTACGATGCGTTCAAAATGACGAAACAAGGCGGCGACACCACAAAGATTAGCGGCTTTACACCCGATCAGCGATTCTTCATTTCTGTTGCCCATATCTGGCGTGTAAAAATGAAAGATGAGTTCTTAAGATTATGGATCAATAACAACCCACACTCACCACCCATGTGGCGTGTCAATAGCCCGTTGATGAACAACCCGCATTTTTATACAGCATTCAATGTGCAGCCTGGTGATAGCTTGTATTTACCGGAGGCAAAAAGAATTCATATCTGGTAAAAGGAATAAATTTTATGAGTGAAAAAAAGGAGTGACATTAGTCACTCCTTTTTCTTTTGCTGTAATACACAACAGGAAATCAATTTTATTCTATCCTCCAATATTCTTGTGCCAACCACAGTTGTTGAAGAGAAGATAGAGAAGCGAATCGTTCACGGTTCTTTACGCCAGCGGCGTAACCTGTCTGTAGAAACATGGCTTCTCTTCTTCCAGCTTTCTTACTACCCCAGCGGGGTTAGCCCTTTCTTGTGTAAAGCGTAGGGTTGCTATGCTGTAGCAATATGAACGTATAACAATGTTACTCTTTGCTACAGATAAATTACACCGCTGGCGTAAAGAGCCGTAAACAATTTATTCATTTGACTTTTTATGAATACTTATAGTATCCTCACTTATCAAAATGCTGTTGTTATTTGCAGATGCAATTTTGGTTTCGACAAAAAATAGCTCACTGTTGCCCACGATAAAAATTTTCTACCCACATGGAAGCATTTAAAGCCTTTATTAGAACCATTGTCGGTATCGACGATCTGGACTTGCAACTGGTGCTTTCTAAATGCAGCCAACGGCAAATAGTCAAAGGAAAATTGATTTTGAAAAAAGGGCAGGTTGCCAATCAGTATTTTTTCATTGTATCAGGTGGTGTTCGTTTCTTTTACGAAACGGATGAGCAGGAGATTACCAGTTGGGTGATGTTTAAGAATGAATTTTTTACCGAGATCTCCAGCCTGCATCCGCAAAAGCCCACCCGATTCAATATTGAAGCCGTAGAGGATACGGAGTTGCTGGTGATTGATAAAAAAGATATGGACTTTTTGTATGCACACATTGCGGTGTGGGAGGAGTTTGGAAGAAAGATATGGGAGTCTATGTCGGTTAGAATGATTGACCAGATTTTGAAGTTTCAAACCCTGTCGGCCGAAAAGCGGTATCTGCAATTTTTGAGTGATCCTGAGTTCATGCAAAAAGTGCCGGTAAAACAATTAGCCGCTGTGCTGGGCATTACCCCCAATGCATTGAGCCGCATTCGGAAAAACATCCGCTAAATTCATTATCTACCTTTTGGTAGTTTCAGCGCTTTATAGCTGGGGTAGGTTTGCGTCATAAAAAAAATGACTCAAATGACAGATGATACAATTGCCTCTCAGCATAACTATTCTGATGATGAACTCATCAAAAAATTTCCCGGCTTTACCAATCAGTATGCAAAGGTGAATGGCGTACAACTGCATTATGTAGAAGGCGGTAGTGGCATGCCATTAATTTGCCTGCCCGGCTGGCCACAAACCTGGTACTCCTACCATCCTATTGCAGTGCAGCTTTCAAAAACATACCGGGTTATTATCATAGATATAAGAGGAATGGGCAGCTCAGAAAAGCCTGCAACCGGCTATGACAAAAAAACAATGGCCGCAGATATTTTTGAATTGATACAACAGCTCGGCTTTACAAAAATTCACCTGATGGGCCATGATATTGGCGGAATGGTAGCCATGAGTTTTGCCTTTACTTATCGGGAACTCGTTGAAAAATTGGTGGTATTAGATGGATCGCACCCAAGTGAAGGCATGATGCAAATGCCATTGATACCTACGGCAGGCACCTTCAGTGAAAAGATGGATTCAAACAGGCCTTATGCCTGGTGGATGAGCTTCAACCAGGTAAAAGAACTACCGGAAAAATTATTAGCAGGCCGGTTTCAATACCTGCTCGACTGGCTCTTTCAATACGTAATGATTGACGACAGAAAGATGACGGCATTTGAAAGAGCGGTGTATGCATCTGTTTACAATGAAGCAGAAAGTATCCGGGCATCCAATGGTTGGTACCAAACGTTTACACAAGATATCGAAGATGCAAAAACATACCAGTCACTTACGATGCCGGTGTTAGGAATTGGTAGCTACATCAGTTACCAGTATATGAAAATGGGACTACCCTACGTTGCAAAAAATGTAACGATCACCGGCGTTTTAGATAGCGGGCATTATTTGTATGAAGAACAGCCGGAACAAGTGCTGGCGGCGGTTCTGCCTTTCTTAGCATCGTAAAAAAATTTAAAATCTTATAAATGAAAAAAGTAATTGTAGTAGCCGGGGCTACCGGTAATTTAGGAAACAGAATTTGCAGAGAATTAATAAAGCGTGGTGCAGCAGTAAAAGCTATTGTTCGGGCCGCTGCCAACCCTGAGAAAATAGAAGCCCTCAAAAAATCAGGCGTTCAGGTGGTGGAAGTAGATCTGACTAGCGTTGATGAAATAGCAAACGCCAGTAAGGGTGCAACTTGTGTAGTATCCGCAGTAGCCGGTTTGGGCGATGTGATTATTGACTTACAAAAACGACTGGCAGACGGTGCAGTACAGGCAGGTGTTCCCCGTTTTATTCCTTCTGATTTTTGCACGGACTACAATAATCTGGAGCCAGGCATGAATAGAAATTTTGATTTGAGAAGAACTTTTAAGGAATACCTGGATGCTACTCCCATCAAAGCGTCTTCTGTTTTCAACGGCGCATTTGCCGATATATTAAAATACAATACTCCCCTGCTGAATCTCAAGGACAAAAGCATCGGTTACTGGGGCGATAAGAAGGATTGGAAACTCGATTTCACCACCATGGACGACACCGCAGCTTTTACGGCCGAAGTAGCGCTAGACGATGAAGCGCCAAGAGATTTACAAATTGCCAGCTTCCAGGTGAGCCCCGATAGTTTGTGGGAGGATGTAAAAGCAGCAACCGGTCAGGAGTTTAGACTGCAGCCCTTATCTAGCATCGAAGATTTTGCACACTACATCAAAAAACAACGGGCCGAAAACCCGGCTGGCGAAAATGAGTTGTATGCTAAATGGCAACAGTCACAGTATATGTATTCTATGTTCACCACACACCACCAACAATTAGCCAACGGCCGTTATGAAAATCTTACCTGGGCAAGCAGTGTAGATTATATAAAATCGTTTGTTAGATAAAATAAGTACAGTAATAACTATAAGCCCGGCACCTGCCGGGCTTTGCTATTAAGTAATTTCATTAGCAATTACGTAGCGCTGTAATTTTTTTCAAACGTATTATACCGCTTCATAAAAAGGAGGGTTGCTAACACTGTCAGCAGAAGCGTTAGGAAATGGAGATTGATAATTGTAAAACAAATAGCGCTAACGATAAAGATGGCAAACAGAATGACCAGGTATTCTTTCATCGTAAAGTCGTCGGCAAAGGTTACACTATTCATAAACAACAACATACTAAAACCACTTAGCAAGAAACCAATAGCATCGTTGTAATAAAGATGTGCAGGAGTAAGTGATATAGCAGTAATAAGTTCCGGAATTAATAACGCTGCATAAATGAAACAGTAATGAAAGAATCTTTTTAGTAATGGTATAGCAAGGCTCCTATAGAAGGAAAGGTACATTTCTTCAAAGGCCCTTATTCTAAATATCAATACACCGTTTGCTAATATACCAAACGTATAAAAGATGAATGGCATACTGATGTCGTAGTTGCGGCTATCATTGTTTCTGGTAATAAAATAAAGAAGCCCGCAAGTAAACAGCTTGATCCCGGCCCAAACAAGCAGTTGCTTTCTGGCAACAAAAAGCAGCAGTATGCTTTTGTACGAAGCAGCTCCTTTCCATTGTATAAATAGAGGAGTTGATTGAGCCATTGAACTATTGGTACCCTGCTCCAATTGGCGAATATGCCACAGGCTAGCTACACAAGCCAACAACAACAGGTACACACCTATTACGGCTATTGGCAGGTAAGAATGCATGCCCAATGCCACATAAAAAATAAAAAGGCTATATAGTAACAGCGGCAGTAGTAGCCACACTTCTATTATAAAAAACAGGCGAAACCTTTTAGCCTTGCTCAATTGATTGTATACATGCAAAAAAGCATACTGAGGATGATGAATAGCCCTGGCTACAAACGCTACAAATTTTCTTGTGTACACCAGCCAGGCAAACAGCACCAGCAATAAAAAAGAAAAGTTTTGCAACATGCCGGTAACCAGCGAAAAATGGTATTCAAACAACTCCGCACCATCTACTTTTCCTATCAGGCAAAACATGAGGATGAAACCAAAAATAAACGCCCCAGCATTGTCCCTGTAAAAAGGCTTTACAAACGATTGGAACAGTATGTTATGGCAGGCGCTCATGCTGTTGTAATAGTTGTATTCTGAATCGTAATAACCTTACCCACCCTAGCTATATCCTCCTGCAAATCCTGGTGGGAGCTCATTAAAAAACTACAGCCATTTATGGTGTTTTTTTTCAGTATTAAATCAGCCAGTAGTTTTACAGCATCCGCATCCAGCATTATCAGGGGTTCATCCAGAATAATGAAAGAGGGAGTGCCCATAAAGGCTAATAACAGCGACAGCTTTTTAATCATCCCTGCGGAGTAGGTACCAATTGGCTGATGGATGTAAGAATGCATTTCCAAATGGTCGATCAGATTATCAGTTTCCTTCTTTGAAGCTTTTTTAATGTTCTCGTACAAACAAACCAGGTTGCTGCCACTTATAAACGGGGGGTATAGCGGCTCTGCTTCTGCCCAACTTATCTGTTGCCGATAGGCAACTCCATTTTTTGTAAGGCTAATATGGTGAAGCCGTATTTCTCCATCAAAAGGTAGTAAGCCTGCAACCATTTTTAAGAGGGTTGTTTTTCCGGAACCATTTGCCCCTTTTAACCAGTATATACCCCCTTCCAGTGTATACAGCGGAATATTAATCACCCAACCGGCCCCATATTTCTTTTGAAGATTTTGTAACTCCAGCATGCAACGAATGTATTTACCAATGCTGTTATCTGTGTTAAGGTAAAAGTAATTCTCACTGCCATTAAGCCTATAAAAAAATGACCAAGAAGCTTTCTCTGTAGCATCTCCCTTATTTTAAACCCTGCCCCAGTAAGCTATAAAAATATTTGCCGCATAAAAAGAAACGAAGGCGACAGTAAGGGAGGCGACAAAAAATTTGTCGCCTCCCTTACTGTCGCCTTTCTATCAAAAAAGGGCATTAGATAAAACCTTAAGCCCTTTTGTGCAATGCATTCACCTCAGCTTTTATCCATATCCAGCGAGCTGGATAATTCACGATATGCGTTAAGCTCCTCCTGAAGCGTAGTAGCCACTTGCTCGGCCGTACCAATAGCATCGGCACCTGCCAGAAAACGGTAGGGCGGTTTTTCTTCATTTATAATAGTGAGCAGCGCTTGGGCCAGCTTAGCCGGGTCGCCAGATTGCTGACCATTTGCACCTTTCCAAAATTGTATCTGTTGCTCCCTTCGCTCTTTATAATCGTCAATTAAATTTTCAGCATAAGTGGTTGATTCTTCGGTAAGCAATTCTGTGCGGAAGAACCCAGGATTAACCACGGTAGTATTAATGCCAAAAGGAGCTAATTCCGCCTGTAGAGCTTTCATCCAGCCTTCCAGCCCAAACTTGGAGGCTGAGTACGCACTGCAAAAATCGAAGCTGGTAAGCCCGCCTGTGGATGATATAGTAACGATGTGCCCGGAGCGTTGCTTCCGCATGTAGGGCAGTATAGCACGGGTAACATGCATAGGGCCGTAAAGGCTGGTTTGCAATTGCTCATCAAATTGCGCTGCCGTTAGCTCTTCAAAAAAACCGGCGTAGAAACTGGCAGCATTATTTACCAGCACATCTATACTTCCAAACCGGTCAATGGCTGCTTTTGCAGCGGCTGCTGCATCAGCAGGGTTTGTTACATCTAGTTTTACCACCAGTAAATTATCTGCCGCACCAATGGCTTTGGCCACTTTATCTATGTTGCGGCCAGTAGCAACTACGCTGTGGCCTGCTGCCAGAGCAGCTTTTGTAATATCCAGGCCCATGCCTCGGCCTGCACCGGTAATGAACCAAACTTTGTTATTCATTTTTATCAGTTGAGGCACCAAAGGTCAGTTGGCACACAACCCTGAAATAATGAAAAACAAAGGGAAAAGTATAAAAATCAAAGAACAGGAATCCGAAGTGATTTTGGAACGTCACCCGTTTTCTTCTTAAAAAAATTGTTGAAATAAGTAGGGTACTCAAAGCCAAGGGCGTAAGCAATTTCAGCAATGTTCCAATCGGTATGCAGCAATAGTGCTTTGGCTTCAATAATAATTCTATCTGCAATATGCGTAGTGGTTGTTTTACCCGTTACTTCTTTTACAGCACTGTTCAAATGGTTTACATGTACCAATAAATATCTTGCAAAATCTTGCGCCGTTTTAAGCGCCAAAGGGTGGCCTGTACTTTCTATGGGGAACTGCCGCTCCAGCAGATCGAGAAACACAGCCGTTATACGCTCCGCCGCATTTTTTTGCTTAACCAAACTTTCCGACGGTTGTATTTTTAGGGCCTCATGAATAATGAGGTGCAGGTAGTTGCGTATCATCTCATCTTTATAAGTATAGTCAGCATCTTGCTCTGCAATCATCTTTTGGTAAATAGGCGCCAGGGTTGTTTTTTGTGCTTCATTTATTTGCAAAATAGGCGTGCCGCCAATTTTAAACAACGGCGATTGCAACAACCCTTCTGAGCGCTCACTTAGTTTTAAAAAATCCTCAGTAAAAAGGCAGGAATACCCTTCATTTTCAGGCGATAATATTTCGCAGGAATACGGGATAAGCGGATTTCCAAAAAACAGGATGGTTCCATCTGTTTGGTAGCTGCGGTCGGCGTAATGAAAAAGATATTTACCGGTGTTCAGACTCACTTTATAAAAATCTTTTCGGTTGTAGGTGTGCCCTCCCATGCTGGCATCTATCTGGTAGGCTTTAAAGCCTTTCAGTTTTACTTCCGTAGTTACATCCAGTGTTTGTATCCATTCCTTTTCCATTAAGTGAAATTAATAAAATCAAAGGAAAAGAATGACCCGAACGAAATGTATGGCAGGTTGTGTAAGAGCATTCTAAATAGCTCATCATTTGGGCTTTGCTAATAAATGGGCTCTTTTATTTGTAAGCCAAAATATCAGTAGTGTCTCAGGTTAAAAATTTATCTTTTACGCAATTAGTTATGAAATCTCAAGGGCAGCATATCAATTACAAACTGACCCAGAATTTATTAAATATGCGTTTGAAAATAAACGAAAAGCAATGTAAGAAAATGGGAAATGGGCAAGCAATCGCTATGGTTACTCCTGTTAATTTCCTTTAAATTTGGTGCTGCTGCAACTAAAAAGCAGATAAAGCGTACATGAACCGAAAGCTTGTTCGTTTTCTTTCAGTTATTTACGGTTTGGGTTTTACTATACCATTTATCTATTTTGTTTTTTTCTACCCATACGATAAAGTAATAGAACAGGAGAAGGTCGCCTATGTCAATAGATTTAGTGGGCAACAAACGCTATTTGAAAGACTTGCTGATAAGATAAGCACCTGTGCTGATACTTCCTATTGTGCCTGTTATTTTTACAAGGCACACAGATTTGACATATTTAACCTCGTGGATGACACTACGATTGATTGGTATTCTCAAAAGCCGGATGTTTCACGTTGCCTTTACGATGCTTTAGACTCAGCGTTGCAGCTCGACGTGTATCAGGTTTGGAACAACAAAGCAGATAGCTTTTACCGGTTTGTTATTTCACAACATAGTATTTACTGGTCACCTTCTGTGTATGTAATGAAACAGAAAAGTGATACAGCCCTGCATGTGAATGGGGTGAACAGCATGCTCCGGATTTCTGCCCGGGTGTATTTAAAATTAGAATTGCTTGATTATTGAATAAAGTAGTCAAGCAATGAAGTTCAACCTGAGACACTACCAAAATATCAGGTGCAAAAAA
>CAXTDG010000098.1:0-10594 GCA_964242675.1 uncultured Chitinophagaceae bacterium | reverse complement strand
GAACAAAGAAGGCGCTGCCATCAAGATTTTTGTTCATCCACCCTTCTGGCGTACCACGTATGCCTATGTATTTTATTTTCTGGCAGTCGCATCCATATTGCTTTATATCCGGCATCGGGGCATCAGGCGTATTGAGCAGAAATTTTCGCAGGAGCAACAGAAAATAGTAGCCGAACAGGAACGAAAAGAACAGGCACAGATACATGAACTTGATCAGTTGAAAATAAAGTTTCTTACCAACCTGAGCCACGAATTCAGAACACCAATTTCGCTGATTTTAGGCCCGGTTGACAACCTGATAGCAGAAGGGCAAAGTGAGCGGCAAACCGGCCAGTTACAGCTTGTTAAACGAAACGGGAAAAGGTTGCTGAATCTGGTAAATCAACTGTTGGATTTTCGTAAAATGGAGGAGCATGAGCTACAATTACAGCCCTCCGACGGTGAATTTGTGTCATTTGTAAAGGAAGCTTCTGATGCTTTTAAAGATCTGGCGGAAAAGAAGAAAATTAAATTTGAATTTACCAGCAACATCGAACAACTACCTACCCGCTTTGACCAGGATAAAGTTGAACGAATCATTTTCAATCTATTGTCAAATGCTTTTAAATTCACACTGAAAGGCGGCACCATTAGCCTGGAAATAAATAAGAATGAGCGACGCTCCACCAAAAATGTCATTTGGGTTTGCCTGATGGTAAAAGACACAGGCATTGGCATACCAGCTGACCAGAAGGAAAAAATCTTTGACCGCTTCTTTCAGCACACCACAGCGGGTGCTGTGCTTAACCAAGGTACAGGTATAGGTTTATCTATTACCAAAGAATTTGTAGAAATGCACGGCGGCAGTATTGGGGTGGTAAGCGAAGCCGGGCAAGGAACCACATTTACTGTCCAGTTACCCCTGGTTTTACTTTCCACACCAGCTACAGAACAAACACAATCTGGAGAAACAGATTCCAATATTACAACGCCAGCATTGTTAGAAATACTGCCTGAAGTTGAGCCAATAACGGAACCAAATGCTACACAAATTTCATCGATCCTGTTAGTGGAAGATGATGAAGATTTCCGGTTTTACCTAAAAGATAACTTACAGCAGCAATACAAAGTATACGAAGCAGCCAATGGAAAAGAGGGCTGGCAAAAAGCCCTGGCACTCCATCCTCAACTAATTGTAAGCGACGTAAGCATGCCTTATATGGATGGAATGGAACTATGTAAAAAACTGAAAAATGACAAACGAACAGCTCACATACCCATAATACTGCTTACTGCTTTAACCGCCGAAGGAGACCAGCTGAGAGGTTTGGAAACGGGTGCTAACGACTATATTACTAAACCCTTCAATTTCGAGGTGCTGCATGCCAAAGTAAAAAACCTGCTGGTACTAAACGACAGGTTGAAAAATACTTACACTAAGCAAATAAAGGTTTTAGCTCCCGAAATAAAAATAGAGTCAGAAGATGAAAAGCTAATGACTAACGTGATGCACTACCTGGAAGAAAATCTAACCAATTCCCAATTATCTGTTGAGGAACTAAGCCGTCAGATAGGGATGAGCCGCAGTTCGCTGTACAACCGGTTGCTGGAACTGACCGGGCAAACCCCTGTAGAGTTTATTCGGTCAGTTAAGCTGGAGAAAGGTGCCGCATTACTAGAGAAAAGCGATATGAATATTGCTCAGATTGCTTACTCGGTTGGGTTCTCCACGCCCAACTATTTCGCTAAGTCGTTTAAAATAAAGTATGGCCTTCTTCCATCTGAATATGTGCAGAAGAAAAAAGCCGGAAATAAAGATGTTGCCAATGAAAAGGTGAACGATAACACGTAACAACCAGCTAGCAAAACAGCTTACCGAAAAAATAAGTACATCTAACTTTTAGCAGGCTATTAGCGTAAAGTATCCATTTTGCTATCTGGCAGTTTGTATCCTAAAAGCGAAAGCATTTTCATACCATATCGTTTGCCCAGTATACGATAGCCTTCTGGAGTAAAATGCAATTTATCTCCTCGCTGCGGGCAGTTGGCTGAGGAAATAACGTAGCTGTTAGTTATGGTTTGGGGTAGCGTAGCAATAATTTTATTCATGCTGGCGCAGGCACCTCCCTGTTCAGCATCTACCAGTTCGCCAGCTAGCAGCGGTACCGATTTAGGTTTCAATTTCAAATCCTGCAACAGGCTTTCATACACTTCTTTTACTTTTCGGGGCCAGGCAGTATCGCCGGTGTTCGATTCGCCTTGGTGCAGCAAAATACCTTTAATAATACCGGCCTTTTGTGCCAGCTTCGCCATTGTTAACAGCCGTTCGTAGGGGTTGCCGTCATATTCTTTTATCCAAGGTTTCATCCAAGTGGGGGCACTGTCAGCATATGCTTTGTAACTCCCTTTTTGAAACAATTCTATTTTGCAACCGCCAATGGCCACATTTATAATTCCAACCTTTATTTTTTCCGGAAGATTTGCCACAAGTGTTCTACCAAAATAATCATCAGGGCCTAAACCTGTTTTGCACCGGCACAATGGTGGCACCGCCGTGTACCATTCCCCTTTTGTTCGGCTCAGGTTCGGGCAATCAACCGTTTCCAGCACTCGAAAACGCTCATCTATTTCAACTGTATCCTGTCCTTCAATTTTGGCGCTGCCCTCCATATTGGACTGACCGAAACTGAGGAAAATGTAAAAGTTTTTGTCCTGCGAAAAGGCAATTGCCTGTATTAAAAACAAAGTGGTAGCTAACAGTATTTTCTTCATTGCTAAATGGGGTTTCTTAATTTAAATACTTACTCAAACTTTATCCAATCCAGTTCTATATTGCCCGTTTCTTTTAATTGTACAACAAGATTTTGAGTACCGAATAACTGTTTCAAAACGGTTGTTTTCATTTCCTGCCAATCAGCACTTTTTGGAATTTCTACCTGTGCCACTACCGCCCCGTTAATAGACCCTGCTTTGATAAGCAGGGTACCACCCGTATGCGAAATGACTTTTACAACAAGGCTTTTTGCAGTCTTTTTCCCAAAATCTACGCTGTTGTATTGCACCCAGGCGTTAGGTTCAGTCAATGCTGTTTTCCAGCCTGCAAATTTGTTGGTGGTATCCAGAAAAGCTACCGATGCACCTTGGGGACTAATAGCACTATAGCGGTCAACCTGAATGTTGCCGTTAGCGGCTGTAACCCCAACGCCTCTTAGTGTAGGTAGCACTTTTTTGATGGTGCCATCAATGTTGAAAAACAGGCTGTCTATCCGAACGGAACGAGCTTTATCGAACGCAGGTGATAAATCGTTGGCATGGTAAAACAGGTACCATTGGTTTTTGATGGGTAAAATGGAATGATGATTTGTCCAGCAGCCGGGTGTTTCGTCCATAATAACGCCGGTTACTTTGAACGGCCCCAGCGGTTTATCGCCAATGGCATATTCCAGCCGTTCCGTTTTGTTTTCTACATGCGGGTAGGTGAGGTAGTATTTCCCTCCATGCTTTACCAGGTACGGGCCTTCCTTCAGGCCCTTGGTGGGCAAATTGTCCAGTGTTACCACATCACCATCCAACTCCAGCATGTTTGCTTTTAGCTTTGCGCCGTATATATTTCCCTGCGACCAGTATAAGTAGGCTTGTCCGTCATCATCTATAAACACGTTCGGATCAATGCCTTTTACCCCTTTAATGGGTTCGGGTTGCGGAGTAAACGGGCCGGTAGGTTTATCGGCAATTGCTACGCCTACGGTGAAGCCTCTGATAGTCGTATCCTTCGGCGTAGCCGGAAAATAGAAATAATACTTACCGTTTCGGTAAATACAATCTGGTGCCCACATGGCATAGCTGTCCGGCTTTACCCAGGGCACTTTGTTTTGAGTAACGATGACGCCATTATCCGTCCAGTTAGTAAGGTTGGCAGATGAAAACACATGGTAATCTTCCATGCAAAACCAGCCCACCCGCCCTTTACCCGGTTCGGCCAGAATATCATGCGAAGGATATACATATACGCTGTCGCCAAAGACCCTGGCCGATGGGTCGGCAGAGTATTGATTAGTGATAAATGGATTTTGGGCCTGTATATCGCTTACAGAAAATAACATGATAACCAATACGAAAACCAATTTCAATTTTGTCTTCATTACATTTTTAGTTGTTGGCAGCTACTGTGAAAAAGGCAAGTTGAAAAGCCTGTGCTTACTAGCTTTTATTAACGCAGTTCGTCCTTGTCTAAAATTTTGTCTTCCAGATGGAAAAAATCAAAGTCACCAAACCCGCCCACTTCTTTCGAAGCATAATTAAATAAACCAAAACGATAGCCCATGAAGTGCGGTATGGTGTAAGCCATTTTCAAAGGATTGCCAATAGGGTTCCAGGCTTTTCCATCCAGGCTGTAGAAGAAATTAGCGATGTCTTTTTTATTAATAAAATCGCATTCGGCTTTGAAGTACACCGTGTTTTGCGTAAGCGGAATAATCTTATCTTCCACAGGCTTACCGGTTGAGGCATTGATCATTACAATAGATTTGCTAGTACCGTCCATTTTCACCCCAAGCAAGCCATAGTTTTTCTGCAATAAACACAGCCCGGCAAAGTCGCCATCCTTCATACCAGAGACATCCAGTTTTGTAACGCCGGAACAGGTTGGGCCAATAGTGCGTTGCGTAAGCGTATTTCTTGCCAGCAAGAAAGCCGTATCGGTGCGGCCGGTTGTGAGCCGGAGCCAGCCTTTTCTTTGAGTAAGCGACCATAAATTGTTATCCGGATTGTGATTCCACTGCCATACCAGCGGTAAAGGGCGTTCGCCTTTCTTCCGGGTAAATTCGTCTGATGCTACAATGCCGGGAATCAGCCCTCTGCCAACCGGCAGGTTCAGTGTTTCAGGCGTTTTGCCGTCGACTCCCAGTACCGGCCAGCCGTCTTCCCAGCGTACCGGCACTAGGTAAGGGATGCGGCCCACGGCACCATAATCTCTAAAAAGATAGGAATACCAAGTGCCATCGGGTTTGTCAATGAGTCCGCCCTGGGCTACGCCTAAATCCTGAAAGCCTAGCCTGCCTTCGTAGGGACCAGTTATTTTGTCGGCCCGGTGAATAACTACCGTACGCATACCGCCTTTGGGCCAGACGATATTGAAGAGGTAATACTTGCCATTTACCTTAAAAAGCTGTGAGCCTTCCGCCTGCAGGTTGATATTGGTACCAGCAGGAGCACTGGCATTTTCAATAATTACCTGCTCGGTAGTGCCGGGCTTTACGCCGGATGCATCGGCATCCAATTCCACCAATCGCAATTTGCCTGCACCATAAATCAGGTACACCCGTCCATCATCGTCAAAAAACAAGGAATGATCGTGATAGCTGGGTTTGAACGAGACTGCTTTCCAGGGGCCTTTTTCAATGTTTTTAGTAGAATAAATATGCGTTCGGCCAGTAGTTTGGGCAAAGGTGGAAACATAATAAATGCCGTTGTGGTAGCGAAGGCTGCTGGCCCACGAACCTCTGCCATAGGTGCTTTTACCGTTGGTAAGATTCAGTTCATCAATACTGGCCAGTGTATCGTAAGCGTAACTCACCAGTTGCCAGTTCACCAGGTCTTTCGATTTCATGATGGGCAGGCCGGGGCTTAGGTGCATGGTAGTGCTGCTCATGTAGTAGGTATCTCCTACCCGCAGCATGGACATATCCGGCACATCAGCAAAAATGATGGGGTTGTGTGCCTGCGCCGATGCCTTGCTCAAGAGAAATGAAATGGCAAAAACTGAAAGATTTACAACGATTTTTTTCATCTGGTTATGGGCATTACTATCTTTTAATTTTTTCGTATTAATGCATCTGTGGTTTTATCAACTGGTATTTTCCGCTCAAGTGCATCAGGCTAAACAGGTATAACAACCCATCATAGTACGGGTCGAAATAGCCATCATTATACGGTTGCAGTTTGCTGTTCCAGAGTTCATGTACAAAAGCATATTTACCATCGGGATTGCTGATAAGCGTAGTGGCAGCTGCCGTACCTACCAGCCCAATGGAATGCCGCAGTTTTTTAAATCCGCCTGCTCCTAAAATGGTATCGGGCAAAGTGCCATCTACATTGAACTGGTCTTCAAAAGTGGCAATGCCTCTTTTAGTTAAGAACGTCTGAAAACGGTTGGCATAATCCTGTTGCCAGGTTTTATCCTTTCCAAACCAGTTGTAATCCATAGCAATGTTCATCGGCACCCGCCACGAATCATAGCGAAAAGCAGGCGGTATCCATCGGGTGTTGTGCGGAGTGCCATTAAACTCTGTATAGTCGTAGTTGAGACCCGTAACGGAATTGCAGGCCCGATGCAGAAATGCACGTGAAGTATCCGCACAATCTTTATAAAATTGTTCATGACCATCTTTAGCATACATGGCCCACACTTCCATAAAAGCAGGCAGGTGGTAGGATGGGTCGGTCCAGTTGTACATGTCCCCTTCGGGCACAAAAGTGATTTGCTTATGCTTAGTATTGATGAGGTTGAGAATGTTACCGGTGCCATCTTTTGCCCACATGGCATCCAGTATGCGGCGGGCTTCGCCGTAGTAATTAATGCCGGTATTGTTTCCCCAGCGGTTGGCAGCAAATAGTAAATCTGTTACAAAATACAGTTCTCCGTCAGAAGCAGAACCTTCGCTGTTTTTCTTTCCCGTTTGCGGGTTTATGCTCCAGGCAAAGTAAGCTTCCCGTGGGCCGCTCTGGTGTTGCAGGTATTTTTTGCTCCAACGCCAGATACGGTCGAACACCTCTTTTTTGTTCAACTGCACAGCCACCATCATGCCGTAGGAAAGTCCTTCGGTTCGGGCATCGTGGTTCTTTACATCCGATACATAGGCCATCGTGTCGCCT
This sequence comes from uncultured Chitinophagaceae bacterium, assembly GCA_964242675.1. Lineage (GTDB taxonomy): Bacteria > Bacteroidota > Bacteroidia > Chitinophagales > Chitinophagaceae > JAZKFT01. Next base: position 3,742 of record CAXTDG010000098.1, on the reverse strand, counting down.
ACTTCAAAGTATACTTTATTTGGGCCTTCAAACACATCATAATACGCTTTGGCAACCTTCGCATTGATACTATCTTGGCTGTAGCCAGCTTGCCGCAAAATATTGGGATAAGCACCAGACTGGGCTGCCGCTTCATTTTTCTTTTTTGTTTTTTGCCCGATGGCATGCATTGGATTTACACAAGCCATTAACCCAATAACCAGCCACCCAACAATTAATCGTTTACCAAAATAAGTACAAGACACTACAGTCATTTTCATATAGCTATACAGTTTATTTATCCTAATTACTTTGAAAACAGCCAATAGTCGAAATTGAATAATGCCTCCGGTTCTTTGCCTTTGAACATGAAGTACAGGTCGTGTACGCCTTTTACTTTTTCGACATTTATCGATGACGTTACCCAATTATCCCATTCGCCGGTATAAGACACCTTCAACGCACCAATAGCCTTTCCACCAGCACTATCTATGTGCATTTCAATTGTACCCCCTTCGTACCTGCTGGATACACCTGCTGTAAACCGGGAAGGGCCGTCTGTACCAAAATCCACATCCCGTACTTTGATGTAATCACCATTGTTGATAGCAGTGATGTATACACCTTTCCCTTTTTCTTCTGCCGCTTTCACGCCTTTCGAAAAGGCAATCGTTTCGGCTTCTGTACGCTTATAAGGATTAAGCGTTCCAACGCCTTTTACTATGCCTTCATCTGTCATGGTTAGTTGGGGTAGGGTTCCGTCGGCATTATAGGTGAATTGCTCCACCGTCACGGAGCGGTCGTAGCTATGGCCGCCTGGCAGTGCATCGTTGTGATAGAAAAAATAAGAATTGCCCTTGTAATCAATAATGCCGGAATGGTTGGTATTGCTTCCCTTTTGCAACGGCATTACTACGCCCTGGGCTTTCCAGGGGCCCTCAGGACTAGTAGCAGTAGAATAGTGGATAGCTTCCGGGAACTCAGCCGCATATACCAGGTAGTAAAGGCCCTTTCGTTTGTACAACCAGGGAGCCTCCGTATATTTTCCTACAAAGGCTGTTTGATCTTTTACATCCAATGCTTGTATGGGTCCATCCAGTGAAATCATATCCTTTTTCAGCTTTGCCCAGTAGCAGGCACCATTCCCCCAAAAAAGATAAGCTTGTCCATTATCATCTATAAAAACGGTAGGGTCAAGGTCGTCCCAGGAGTGTTTTGCATAGGTTGTCATATCATTTGTAACCAGGGCTTTTCCTAATGCATCTTTGTAAGGCCCGTAAGGATGTTCGGCTACAGCTACCCCTACCGATATGCCGGGAGCATTCTTATTTCCTGTAGAAAAATACCAATAAAATTTGCCGTCCCGCTCTATGCACTGGGCTGCATCTGCATCGCCTGCCGACCATGTGATCTGGCTGGTACGGAACGCTGCTCCCCTGTCTGTCCAGTTCACCATATCGGTAGTGGTAAACAGGCGGTATTCACGCATCAGGTACGATTTGGCGGGTGCTCCTTCTTCATCGTGCCCTACAAACAAGTACAAAGTATCCTTATAAACCATAGGGGCCGGGTCGGCCGTGTACATCGTTTGGATGATAGGGTTTTGTGCCGTTACTGTATAAGCAACCAGTAATTGCAGTAGGATTACACCAGACTTTAGTATGCTAACTTTCATTCTTCTTTTGTACTTAACGGCTATGCTACTGATAATGCCAATGGCAACAAAAAAGCACCGGCTTGCATATTGCAGGCCGGTGTAGAAATGCTATTGTTTAATGAAGCTTCCTTTCAGGTCGGCTAATTTGTACACGTACACACCTGCTGGCAGGCTGGAAATATCAATTTTGGCATTGCTGGAAGCGCTGATATTTTTTTGAAGGACAATCCTGCCGCTACCATCTATTAGCAACAGTGTACCACTGATTTTTTCTCCATTGCCATCTACTATAAAAGTGTTTTTAGCAGGATTTGGGTAGAAGGTGATGGATGGGCCAGCTTCATCAAAACGAATTGTTTTAATGGGATAATACTGGAAACGACCATCGGCATCTATCTGTTTAATGCGGTAATGATTCACTCCTTTGTTGGGTGAAGGGTCGGTAAATGTGTAGCTTACTTCCAGATTACTGTTTCCCTTTCCATCTACAAAACCGATTTTTTCAAAATGGATTCCATCAGCACTTCGTTCTACCTCAAAGCCCCGGTTATTCACTTCGGAATAAGTGCTCCAATCCAATTGCACTTTTTTCCCTACCTGCTTTACGGTAAAGGCACCGATGCTCACCGGTAATGGACCGTCGTTTAATACTATTGGCAAACCTGATGTGGTTGCAGCAGGAGAAAGATATGCATCGAACGAGTTCAGCGAAGGCTGTACCGAAGCAGTTGCTCTGCTGAAGGAAGGGATGCCATTTGCTAGTGTAAGATAATAGCTGCCTATCGGAACTTTTACCCTGATGTATACGGCGGTGGCAATGCCTGTTTTGGGATTGAGCAGCGACAGAATATTACCTCCTCCGCTAAATGTAAAAGCACCAGAACCTCTTACTAAAACAGGTATGTTAGCCGGTATAATGCCGTTCGTAATCAGTGTACCATCTATCTGAGCACTGGAAAAACTAAGGGTATAAGCTCTAAGACCATTAGGAATACTTGCCGCAAATGGCAACGTGAGCATCTTATAACCATTCAACGTGCCTTGGTAAGTAGCATTGTTTGCCGTAAAGTTTACTGGCGGGTAAAAATCGCCTCCCATATCACTTAATGCAAGGGTTGTGCTGGTATTACCCGCAACCACATTAATCCTGTTGCTCAGCGTTCCAGCTGTAGTATAGAAAACAATGTTCTTATTAACGGCGGCGGTAATCCAGTCGGTTTGTGCAGGTGTGCTCGTTACGCTGGTAAAGTTGAGAGAAGTGTTGGCCGTATCGTCGAGGGCATCCAGCAGGCTGCCATCATACGGGCTGTAGGGGCCGGAGAAAGTCTGGCCTTTTTCGGTGCCTAATGCAAAGAATACATTTTTGAATTTGAAGTTCAGGATAGAACTAAAATTGCCATTGCCAAGGCTGATAACCCCTCTACAGGTATCTGTCAGTACGTTTGTCGAAATATCGAGTATCCAGTCAAAATTGGTTCGCTGTGTAAAATTGATGGTGCCATAGTTATAGGTTTTTAGGGCACCGGCAGCATTGATGTATGTAAGCGTAGTAGCCGCTGAAGTATAACTAACAGGAGAAGTCAGAGAATCTACCCGAAAAACCAGCCGGTTGTAATTGCTGTCCAAGCTAAGATAGCCATTGCTAGCAGTAGTATTGGGGCTGATAAGCCGGTTGCCATTACTAAAAAGAGCCGTTTTATTGGTAAGCTGATAGGCCGTACCGAAAGCTGCACTGGTAGGTGTTTGGGATTCTATCTTTTTGTAATTGACTACTTCACCCAACATTTGTGAAGGGGTAAACTCACCGCTTTTTTTAAACACCAGCGTAGTAACGCTGGAAGGACTGATGGTTACTTTAGGACGGTTGGTTTCGCCAAAAGTGAAACCTACTTCCTTCATGTTTTCTGTTGCAGTGGTTTTAACTGTTGTCCTGTAAACAGAAAGAAAAGGCAATTCCACCGCCAGGCTAAAAGTATTGGCAGAAGGGTTCAGCACCATTACAAAAACACTGTCGCCTGTTACCGACAGATACGCCGAACCGCTAAGCGAACCGGTATTGTCGCTAAAGGTGTGTTGCACACGGGTAGAGCCAGTAGTGTATTTAGC
>CAXTDG010000097.1:0-10646 GCA_964242675.1 uncultured Chitinophagaceae bacterium | reverse complement strand
GGATGAGGCTGGCGTTGGCACCATTCAAGTGTTGTGCTACTATTGAGCTTTTACTTACACGAGAAACTTTATACTTCAACACAAAATATTATTTTTAGCCCTCACTCATTACGATCTGTTTATGAAATGGAAGGCTGTTGTTGAGGACTATTTTACTTTCAACAAAGTGCAACGCCGTAGTATTATTTTGGCACTAAGCATTATTGTTGGTTGCCTGGTTATACGCTTTAGTTATCATTACTTCGCTGCAACAGAAACCATTCCTGTTGATACTGCTTTTTTGCAGGAGGCAGCCCGGCTTACACAGCCCGACACTACCAAACCTACCTATGCCTCCCGCTACAACAAAGAAGAAAATGAAGCCACCTACCGTGAACCAAGCGAAAAATACACAACCGGAACCTACAAACCGAAAGGTGAATTGTTTCCATTTGACCCAAATACACTAACGCCTGAAGGCTGGAAGCGTTTAGGCGTTCGAGACAAAACAGTTGCTACCATACAAAACTATTTGTCAAAAGGTGGGCATTTTCGGCAGCCAGATGATATTAAACGCATTTATGGATTGTACCCTAATGAAGCAGAACGGTTACTGCCTTATGTAAAAATTGCAGCTACCAATTTACCTCCTTCTGAAAATCGTTATGCTAAAACAGAAAATGCTCCTACTCCTTATAAACCCACTGCTCCCAAAACAATTGATATTAATACTGCCGACACATCTGCCTTTATTGCGCTGCCTGGCATCGGTAGCAAACTAGCTAGTCGCATTGTTGGTTTTAGAGATAAACTAGGTGGGTTTTATACTATTGAGCAAATAGGCGAAACTTATGGTTTACCGGATTCGGTTTTTCAGAAAATAAAATCCCGATTAGCGATTGGTACGCCCATCTTGAGAAAGATAAATATTAATACAGCTGATGCAAATATGCTTAAAGCAAACCCTTACATCCGCTGGAATATTGCAAATGCTATTTACCAGTACCGGCAGCAGCACAGCAATTACACTTCACTAAATGATTTAAAAAAAATTGCTTTGATTGATGAACAATTATTAGAGAAAATACAGCCTTACTTGACGATTGAATAGTTTAACAATCAATTCTTTGAAAAAAGCAGACAGTTCAGGATAGTTTTCCCTGAAAGGCAAAAAAAATTTGAAATACTAACAAACGTTCGTTTATATTTGCATCAGCTTGCTATGAAACGATTGCCAGTCATTTTGAAATAGATTAAGCTTAGCGATTGCCCAGCCATGGATCGGTGTCCCGGCATTATTTTGCCGGGACCGCCGATCAAATTTTCCTCTCCGTTTTTCGTTTCTCTCTTATGAATTTCGAACAAAGTGAACTTGTCCGCCAGGTGTCTGATGCGGCCAGGGATTTTTCTGTCCAATATATTCGTCCCCACATAATGGAATGGGATGAAAGCCAGGAATTTCCAAAGCATATTTTTAAGGAATTAGGACAATTAGGTATGATGGGCATACTGGTGCCAGAGCAATATGGCGGCAGTGGCCTGGGATACTTTGAGTACAGTGCCGTTCTTCAGGAAATTTCTAAAGTATGCGGCGCTATTGGTTTAAGTGTCGCTGCTCACAACTCACTTTGTACTGGCCATATTTTGGCCTTTGGCAATGAAGAACAAAAACAAAAGTACTTACCCAAATTGGCTACTGCTGAATGGATTGGTGCCTGGGGCCTTACTGAACCTAATACTGGAAGTGATGCAGGTAATATGAAAACTACGGCTGTACAGGATGGCGACCACTGGATTTTGAACGGAACAAAAAACTGGATTACCCATGGCAAAAGTGGTGACGTAGCTGTAGTAATAGCCCGTACCGGTGAGCCTCGTACCCGGCAGAATTCTACTGCATTTATTGTTGAAAGAGGAACCCCTGGCTTCAGTGGGGGTAAGAAGGAAAATAAATTAGGCATGCGGGCCAGCGAAACGGCCGAAATGATATTTGACAATTGCCGAATCCCTAATTCTAATCGCTTAGGCGAAATAGGTGAAGGCTTTACCCAAAGTATGAAAGTGCTGGATGGTGGCCGTATTTCTATTGCGGCATTGAGCCTTGGTATTGCCAAAGGGGCTTATGAAGCCAGCATACAGTACGCTAAAGACCGTCAGCAATTTGATAAACCCATTGCCAGTTTTCAGGGCATCAGCTTTAAGCTAGCTGATATGGCTACTGAAATTGCTGCTGCCGAATTATTAATAGATCAGGCCTGTGATTTGAAAATCCGAAAGGAAAAAATGACGAAAGAAGCGGCCATGGCAAAATATTATGCCAGCGAAGTAGCTGTAAAAGTGAGCACCGATGCTGTGCAGATTTTTGGTGGCTACGGCTATACCAAAGATTTTCCGGTAGAGAAGTTTTACCGGGATAGCAAGCTGTGTACAATTGGAGAAGGAACCAGCGAAATACAAAAATTAGTTATCAGCCGGGAAGTGCTGGCATAAAGAAGCTGGCGTATTTTTAGGCCATGAAAGGAATGTGTGTTCGTTGGCTGGTGTTGTTTGGATTATTTTTTTCTCTATGCCTGATTGAGGCTTGTACTTACACTGCCTCAGATAGTGCAGGCCCGGCTACCAAACCTGCTAAAGACGACCCTAAAAAAGGAGAAACAATTTTCTTTAGCCGTTGTGCCAGTTGCCACAAAGTAAACGAAACCATGACTGGCCCTGCGTTGGGTGGTGCCTGGTCTAGCTGGCCCGATAAGAAAAAACTGTATGCTTTTGTACGCAATAGCAAAGAAGTGATAGATTATGATCCGTATGCCCGATCACTTTGGTTAGAGTATAACCAGACAACTATGACTCCACAACCCGACTTGACAGATGATGATATTCAGGCTATTTTCAATTATATTGAGAGTGTAGCTATAAAATAAAAAAAGGCCTCATTTCGAGGCCTTTTTTTATTACATCATTGAATCCTTCATCGGTTTCATTGGTTTCTTCATCTTCATTGGCTTTTTAGAATGCATCATGGATGTGTCTTTCATCGTCATGGTGCTATCCGATTTCTTTTTCATTGGCTTCTTATTTTGAGCCATACTAACTGTGCCACCGGAAAGAAGCAACACCGTTGCCATTACAAGTACTTTTTTCATAAAAATGCTTTTTGTTTGTTGAAAGTTGTAATTAGCAGTTTGCATAATGTTTGCCAAGTTTCTCTATGAAAAAGAAATAGCTATTAAATTCTAATACTTTTTTAATGTTATCCTTTTTTTGTTAATAAAAAATGCCGCTTCTTTAGAAAGCGGCATTTGCAGATACCCGAATTAACGTCTAATCTCGTCTTACTCTAAAGGTGCATTGGATGGTGTGCGGAGTATTGTTAGTTCCGTTAATGCTACCAGAGAAGCTACCACTTATAAAAGCACCTACTGCTCCATATTCTGTTACGTTCACATTAATAGTGCCTACCGGTGTAACCAAGCTATCAGTAAATGTAGGCGTACGTACGGATAGGCTATTTATTGGAAAACTACCAATAGCACTGCCATTAAACCTTGTACTTAAGGCTGTATAAGTAGTTGCATTACCACCTTTGAAACCCGATACAAGCGTCATATTTTGAGAAAGCCAACCTGTGGTGCTATCGGGCGGTGAAGTAATAGAATAAGTAGTACCATCTAAAGTAAAGTTGATATAGCGCTGGCTGCTTACTCCACAGGCAGTTATAGTACCAAGTGGGTTAGCACCTGCATTTATGGTTGTAGTGACTGGTGAACTTTGCACGCTATTAGCGCTATCTGTAGCAAAATAGGTGATAGACTGTGTGCCGCTTGAGCAACTTGAAAAGGACAAGGAAAATGCTCCATTAACAATCGGCGCATAATAAATAGATAATCCTGTGTTGACTACTACATAACCAGCAGTTACTGTGGTATTGCTACAATTTACTACGCTACCTGTAACGGTAAAAGAGTTGCTGGTTGTTAGCGTTACAGTAATAGTTCCAAGGTTGGTCGTGGTACTAAATGGGCCGATATTCTGCGAAAATACAGCTTGGCTACAGGAGTAGGTATTATACACTTGCATAACCAGTGGTTCGTTAGATGGTACCAGTCCACTAACACTGCCGGAAGAATCTGTGTAGCCATACCCTGCCCATGAATTAGCTACTGATGGACGTGTAATTTTTACCATTACATGCTGCAATGGCTGACCGTTTTGGTTAACAAATTTTGCAGTAAAATTGACCGTTGGAAAAGGAGCATCGCAGTTCCAGAAAGAGAAATGGCTTACGTCGGCTGTATAGAAGTTACCACTTTTAGTAGCGGTACCTTCCTGCTTCCATAAGCCGGTACTATCGCTAAACGACCATAATGCAACGGTAGCAGGTGCAGTGCCTGCAATGGTTGTAGGTAGCGGAAATTTTAAAGATGCTTTTTTATTTGGAGCAATTTGTAATGCTTCGCCAGCAGTACCAGTTAGTTCAACGCCTAGCATTCCAAAGCTTTGTAGCCCTACTTCGGTACCAGCTTCATTGATGCCTCGTAGATCTCCGGGCATTTGCCGCATCAGGTTGGCTGAGGTTGGGTCTATCCAGGTAATAGCTACCTGCACAGTACCAGTGTAAGTAGCACCAGTACTTTTGGTTACGACTGCACTGGCCGGTAGTGTAAGGGTGCTACCATTTGCCAGCGTAACCGTACCACCTGTAGTAGCATTAATACTTCCTGCAGTACTTTTAGGAAGTAACTGAATTTCCACATAATGCTTTTGCCCGGCTTTAGCTATAAAGGTGCGACTGCCAGTAAAATAGCCATTCTTTTCAGCCGTTACAAAAGCCGTTCTTTCTGACAGCGTTGCATTGTTCAACCGAAATTCGCCGTTAAGATTTGTTTGCACGGTGCCTGTACCAGCTTTTATCAAAGCACCTTGTACCGGTGCACCATTTTCATCTACTACACGACCAACAACTGTAGCAGATACTGTGGTATTGTTTGTAGGAACGGTAGGCACATTGGTTAACGAGACTTCTTTTTGGCAGGCAAATACTGTAATAATAGTAATAGCCGCAGCAAAGAGCAGATGTTTCATTCGCATAAAAATCAGGGTTTGTTTGGCAGGATAGATATGCTAAGAAAAACTTGTGCAGCCTGTGGCTAAAAAAATAAAATCGACGAAACGAAAATTTTTAGAGGCAACATTTTGGAGAAGTAGGGCATCGCACTGCTTCTATAAAGAAATATAGTTCTGAAACTTTTGCCTTTGTAAGTTGGATAAATAGCTGGTGTTTCAAAAAACCAGCTTTTTTATTTTTAATAAATGACGAAGCCAATTAGCCCCTCATTTTCCTTGGCAAGTATTACCTACATATTTAGCAGTAACAATATGTTTTGCTGCTGCTCCCATGTGCGTCTCTCATAAATCGGGAAAGCACTTTCGTAGAGAGAGAGGAGAAAGAGTGATTCCTCCGCCAATGGTTTTGAAAAAGAAATAGTCGCCTTAATACGTAATCACCTGCTCTTCTATAACCTCTGGCATCTTTCTAAACTCATACTGCTGGTTGCGGAGAGCCGGTTCAAAACCTGCTTCCCGGATAGCTTGTTGGATACCTTTGGCAGTGAAGCGATGCGGGGCACCGGCTGCACTTACTACGTTTTCTTCAATCATAATACTACCAAAATCGTTGGCACCAGCATGAAGGCACATCTGGGCTACAGCTTTCCCTACGGTTAGCCAACTGGCCTGTATATTTTTTACGTTGGGTAGCATAATGCGGCTCAACGCTATCATCCGCACATATTCCTCACTGGTGGTAAGGTTGTGTACGCCACGAATGCGGGTAAGTAAAGTATCTACGTCCTGAAAAGTCCAGGGGATAAAGGCGATGAACCCCTTAGCACTTTCTGGTTTATGGGCTTGCACTTCTCTTATTTTCACCAGGTGCTCCATGCGTTCAGCAATGGTTTCTACGTGACCAAACATCATGGTGGCGCTGGTAGTAAGCCCTTGCTGATGTGCTTCGGCCATAATATCCAGCCATTCCTGTGCGCCACATTTTCCTTTGGCTATCAGGCGGCGTACCCTATCTACTAATATTTCAGCACCGGGGCCGGGCAGGCTATCCATCCCAGCTTCTTTCAGTGCTTTCAGCACTTCGGCATGGGTACTTTTTTCAAGCCGGGTAATGTGAGCTACTTCGGGTGGCCCAAGAGCATGCAGCTTTACATTAGGGTATAGCTGCTTTAGCTGGCGAAACAGAGAAGTATAATACGAAAGCCCTAATTCCGGGTGGTGGCCGCCTTGTAGCAGTAACTGTTCGCCACCGTAGCGAATAGTCTCATCAATCTTGCGCTGGTAGGTACTTATATCGGTGATGTAAGCATCCTTATGGCCAGGTATGCGGTAGAAATTGCAAAACTTACAGTTGGCTACGCATACATTGGTTGTATTCAGATTGCGGTCAATGATCCATGTGACTTTGCCATGCGGCACCTGCTTTTTGCGTAGCTCATTAGCTATGTGCATCAGTTGGGTAAGCGGTGCCTGGTGAAATAGAAAAACACCTTCTTCTACAGAAAGTGATTCAAAATTCAAAGCCCGTTGGTAGAGTTCGTTCAGTTCCATTTGTATCAATTAAAACTTGCAACATCAAAGGTAGGGCGGCGCTGTCAGCATCGGGGTAAAGAAGTTCTGAATGTCGCTTTAAAATTTGTAGTACTTTGTACAGCCGAATTGCCCGCCTTATGAAAAGTATAAACAACCGACATGTGTTGAATGTTGCGGCAATTTATTGCAAGAGAGCATTTTTGATACTACTGCTTTTTGCTACCTGCTCTGCAACTGCCGAACAAAAAACGGCGGCCTCTCCTGCCCGGCTTATATCTATTTTTCGGTTCGAGCAACTTACCGGCGGCATTGTGTTGTTAAAGGGTACGCTGGATGATTTAACTGATTCGCTCAATTTTATTTTGGATACGGGTAGTGGCGGTATTTCGTTGGATAGTACAACTGTAAGGGAACTGGCGCTGCCATTGGTGCATACCAATCGTACTATTCGGGGTATTGCTGGCATACGGCAGGTGGATTACGCCATGAATCACCTGCTACACTTACCGGGACTTACGGTTGATTCGCTCAATTTTCATATCAACGATTATTCCCTGCTAACCAGTGTACATGGCGTACGCATCGATGGTATTATTGGGTACAGCGTACTGCGGCGTTACATCATCCACATTAATTTCGATAAACACTTGCTTTCTTTTTACCTGCCCGGCAGCTATAAATATGGTAGGGGTGGCACGTTACTACGCCCAGCTTTCAACGGGCTACCTATGCAGGCAGCTGATGTAAAAGATACTCGTAAAATACCTTATCGCTTTTACTTAGATACCGGCGGTGGTTTGTGCCTGCTGTTGTCTCAAAGTTTTGTAGATGACAGCACCTTGTTTGCTGCCAAAAAGAAAATGCTGCCTACCGTAACGGAAGGGCTGGGTGGACGTAAGGAAATGAGTATCACTACTGTAAAAGAAGTAAAGTTAGGCCCATATAAGTTTAAGAAAGTACCTGCTTATGTGTTTGATGACGAGTATAACGTAACCAATTACCCAGTGCTGGGCGGGCTGATTGGGGCCGATTTGCTGCGCCGCTTTAATGTAACGCTCAACTATCCACAGGGCGAGATACACCTGCTGCCCAATGAACATTACAGAGATGCATTTGACTATAGCTACTCCGGTATGGAACTAATAGCGGAAGAAGGGAAAACAGTAATATCGCTGGTACTAAAAAATTCTCCTGCCGAACAATGCGGACTGCAAGAGGGTGACCAGATTTTTGCTATTGATAATAAGGTTGGGGCTTCTTTTCAAAACATAAAAACATTGCTACAGAACACGGAAAATAAGCTGCGGATAGTAGTGCTACGCAACGGCCTGCCGATAGAAGTAAGGATGAAAATGGGCAGGATTTATTAGGAGGCCAAAGCCCCATTTAAGCCCCCATCTATCTTCCCCCAACGGGGGAAGGAATATGCGAAGAATGGATTGGAGACTAACAGGAGTAATGAAGCAAAATTGGAAATGTTACGGTTCTAAAGTCTCCCCCGTTTGGGGGAAATTTGAAGGGGGCTTAGGTGAGGGCTAAAAAAAACGGCTGCTTCTTTTCAGAAACAGCCGCTTAAAATTCAAACAAAAAACTGTCTTTATAATCCGCTAACGGTAAGGCCAATGCTATAAGGATGTAGCTGAGGGCCAAGGCCGTCTTTTACCATGGAGTTGATTTGATAAGCCCCGTACAACGATAAGATACCATAACCAATGCGTACGGTACCGGCTAACCGGGTGCTATTAAAAAACTTGCGGTTACTTACTTTTTCGATGGTTTTATCTTGGCCAGATACGGTATTGCCACTTGCATCCAGCGGGGTCTTGCCTTTGGTATGGGCATCTACCATGGTTCCTATTTTTCCACCTATTGCAAACTTGAAACTTTTGCTGGGCGTCAGTGGGTGCATTACGTAGCGAAGCTCAACCGGTATTTCGGCCCAAACGTTGGTCAGCTTATATTTTTTATATCGGGCAGCGGCGCTTACATCTCTAAATACCAGTCGGCTGGCGTTGGTTTTACCCGCAATGTCAACAGTAGTATTATCTAAGAAAACGCTGCTGCTGCCGAAGCCTACACCAAATCCCAGGCTTAACTTAGGATTGCTTTTAAAAGGCTTATCCAGCATGATGTACATGTTGAAGTGACGGCTGAATCCACCGGTCTTCACACTATCGGTTTTACCGGTCCAGTTGTCAAACCCATACTGAATCATGAAATGGTCACGGCTCTTGCTGGTAATTTCCTGCAGCAGTTGCTTGTTGTCCAGCTGCTTTTGGGTAGGCGGCGTATTCGGTTTGGTAGAGGTAGGTGTTGCAATGCCCAAACTGTCGGTAGGTACAGGCACTTGCTGGGCAAATAATATGGTACTACAACCCAGTAATGCCAGGGCCAACGCAATTTTCTTCATAGTCAGTTATACTAAAATTAGGTGCGGCTAAGGTAACGGCAGCCCCTAAAACAAATAGTTAAAACAAGACGTACAAGGAGTTTAAGGCTATTAACGCTTTATTGTGTGAGTCGTTATCTGGCTACAATTGCTTTGTCCTGTTTTACATTTGCCCTCTTATGAGGAAGTATTTAACAACGCTGATATGTAGTAGCCTTTTAGTGGTTAGCCATTTTGTGCAGGCACAGGAAAAATGGGATTTGCGTAAATGTGTTGATTATGCAGTGGCGAATAATATTTCCATCAAACAATCACGGGTGCAGGAGCGGATAAGCGAAGTGCAATATCTGCAAAATAAAGCGGGTGCATTGCCTACCATTAATAGTGGCAATAGTAGTGGTTTGCAACTAGGCCGCAGTATTGACCCGGTAACCAACCAGTTTACCAATCAGCAAATTGGTTTTGTGAACATGCAATTGCAGGGCAGTATTACGCTGTTCAACTGGTTTACCATAAAAAACAGTACAGCCGCAGCCCGCCTGACGGCTGAAGCCAACCGACAACTAACGGAGAAATTAAAAGATGATATAAGCCTGAACGTAGCCAACGCTTACCTACAGGCGTTGCTGGCAGATGAGCAAATTCATATAGCCCAGTTTACTGTAGCCCAAACCAGCCGACAGCTAAGCGATACCCGTAAGAAAGTAAATGCAGGTAGCCTACCCGAACTAAATGCTGTGCAACTGGAAGCACAATTAGCCACCGATAGCGCTACGCTGATAACGGCACAAAACAACCGCCAGCTAAATCTGTTGCAACTGAAAGCTTTACTATACCTGGATGCAGGTGCACCGTTCGACATTGCTACACCGCCAGTAGAAGCCATACCAGTAGAAAGCTTTGGCGAACTGCAACCAGATATGGTGTACAAAATGGCCATTGGCATACAGCCGCAGTTGCTGGCCAACGACTTTAAAGTAAAAGCTGCTGATAAAAACATTGCCGCCGCCAGAGGCAGCATGTACCCTACCATTGCCGGTTTTGGAAATCTGCAAACCAGCTTTTCTACTGCCAGTAAAATACCGTATGGCACACCAGTAGTTAGCTTTTCGCCCAGCGTGGCATATGTAGATGTAAATGGCACCTCCTACCCTATTAATACACCTTCGGTAAAATATAGCAGCTTTAATACTATTGGATTTACCAACCAATTCAGCGATAATTTTCGGCAGGGCGTAGGGATAAGTTTGCAAATACCTATTATGAATGGCCGACAAGCCCGCAGCACCTGGGAACGAGCCAAACTGAACCGTGAAAATGCAGTATTACAAGCCACTGCCGATAGCCTTACACTAAAGCAAAACATTTACCAGGCCTATGTTGGAGCTACCAGTTCGTTCCAAACTTTCCAGAGCCGCCAAAAGGCATTAACGGCTTCGCAATATGCGTATGATTTAGGTAAAAAACGCTTCGACATTGGCCTGCTGCCTACATTCGACCTGCTCATTCTTTCTACCAATTTACAACGGGCTAAGATTGATGTGCTATCCGCCCAATACGATTATGTATTTCGGATGAAGGTGCTGGAGTTTTATAAGGGCCGGGGGTTGAAGTTGTAAGTTTAAAAAACCTTCCTGATTTTTTAATAGCTTATTCCCTATTACTTAAATAGGTTTTAGGC
>CAXTDG010000096.1:7532-10658 GCA_964242675.1 uncultured Chitinophagaceae bacterium | reverse complement strand
CTTCCATCAAAAAAGTAGACGGAAAATATTGCCTGTTTTACATGGGTAATAGCAATAGTAAAACAGATACCAAACGCATTGGGCTGGCAACTGCTGATAATTTATACGGCCCCTGGAACCGACCTGACAAACCCTTGTTACTACCTGGCCCCACTGGTGCCTGGGACGACCACTGCACTACCAATCCAGCTTTTGTAAAACAGCCTAATGGTGAATATTGGCTGTACTATAAATCGTGGAATACTAAAGCTTACGAAACTGACCCTGGCCCTATAAAAGGCAATCGAAAATATGGGCTGGCTATCGCCAAACAATTAGAAGGCCCTTACGAAAAGTGGAGTGGCAACCCGGTAATTAATTTTTCGGGAAAAGGGAATAATATCCAATTGGAAGATGCTTTTGTATGGCGGGATGGAAAGCGGCTGAAAATGCTGGCCCGGGATATGGGCTGGTACAACCATGAAGATGGCATCCTGTTGCAATCGAAAGATGGCCTGCATTGGAGCGATCCGCAGATTGCCTATTACGAAGCGGCGCATTACGGTATACAGCAACCACCTCCACCATCATACCTCAAAAAATATGGTCGCTTCGAACGGCCCCAAAATTTATTTATTAACGGCAAACCGGCCTACCCGTTCACCGCAGCACAAGGCGGCAAATACATGACGAGTTCGTCTTTTATTTTTAAGATTAATTAAACTGCTGGAAAATTCTGCATTCGTTTTAATTGGCTCTGAGTCAGCAAGATTTCGGTTTTTATTTTCCATTTTTTCCAGATCAGAAATAGCTCACCTGCCAGCAGCATAGCAGGTATAGGGGCTGCAAAATAAATCCAAAGATGTTCCCATTTATTAGCTGCTAATGCACCGGCAAACGAACGGGCAGGGTTCATACTCATACCAGAGTAAGGGAGTTCTACAATAAGAAAGACCGCTATCCAGGCGGCCATCATAAATGGCAGGGCTTTTTCCAGCTTCTTTACACTACTAAAAACCAGCACAGTTGCCATAGTAATAAATGCAATAACGAATTCTGCCATCCAGGCATTCTGGCTTTCGTGGGGTGGAATAGGTTTGGTAATACCAAAGTGAATATTGGGATGACTAAACCAATTGAATAGAGTAAGTTTCAGCAATTCGGCTGCTGCTACTGCTCCTGCAAATTGCGAAACGGTATACCAAACAGCATCTTTAAAACTAATAGTACCCTGCCGGTACATAGCCCAGGTAATAGCTGGGTTTACCATAGCTCCCGATTTTTTTCCAAATGCTTTTGTGGTAATGAATATGTAGATACCCATTATAATACCCAAGGGAATGCGGCGTAGCAAAGGCTCATGTTTCCAAGATGTTTGCATCACAGGCATATCCGGGTGCTCTAAAAATATGGATACTAAGCCAGCAAGTAAGACGAACCCAAATAATCCGAAAGCCTCCATTGCGTATGCTTTTGCCTGTGTTTTTTGCTCCTTTGATAACATGTAAGTGCTTATTGAAATATCATTTCATCTAAAATCATGCTTCTACTTAGCAAAAGAGGATAGAACCTGGAAAAGAGCATTTTAAAGTATGCTGTATTACCTCTTAAAAATTTGAGGTGCATACTTCTTCCAAGAAGTGCCTTTGTACTTGTTATAAAAGGGCAGTTTTATAAATTGATAGGTTTTTTAACAATTGCTCATTCGTCCCGTTGAAAAAATCAAGCGTTGTTAATGCTGCTTTTTGAGGTATAAAAGCGCCACATTGATGTTGTGCTCCTCATTTTTGGGAAATGGCTTCTAACTTTTATAAAATCAGGTACAAAAAGCACAAGGAAAATTACGTATGAAAACTGATTGTAATTGGAAAGTGTAAATCGCTCATCTACAGTGAGCTCTTAAAACGTATTAAAAAGAAAAGGGCTATTTGTGAGTGATACAAACAGCCCAAAATTTCTTTGGAAAAACACACACGGGAACTAAATTAATTCTTGAAGCTGGGGCATCTTACATCCCGGGCTGCATTGTTATCAAAATAGCTGCCGTATTTAATGAGTGAAAACTCTAATCCTCCCATTCCGTTATTGTAATTTTTAAGCGACGATGTGGTAGCATCATAGGTAAAAGTGAGCCGGATACTTTTTAGCTCCAGCCCAATCATAGCTACTGCTGCGTCGTTGTAGCGGTAGTAAGCACCGCCAATCAATTGCGTTTCTCCATCGCCGCTCAGGTTGTACTGGGCCATCAGTCCGCCTACAATTTCACTTGATTTTGCTTGCGTGGTGTAGTAAACATTTGGGTTAATAATCCATTGATCGTTCAGCTTAATAGAGGCATTGGCAAAAGCAGCATATCGCAGAGGAACGCTGTTGTCGTTCTGGTTTTCCGCAAAAAAAGTTTCTTTGGGCTGGTTGAGGTGCATGAGCGATACACCTGTATTCAGATACAGATTGTCGTTGGCAAAATAGGCGTAGTTAAGGCCTGCCTGAATATCCAGGTAACTAGTTTTGCTGTAGGCAAAGCTTTCACCGGATGGGAAATTAGCATCGAAGAATTTGCCAGTCCATTGGTTTTCAAAACTAAACTTGTTGAAGTCAACCGTTTTTGAGGCATACCCAACGTTGAAGCCAGCACTGAGGAGGCTTTTATATCCTAATTCCTGATGATAGGCAATGCTACCATACACTTTGGTAGAAGTAAGATTGCCACTACCGGCTACATCTCTTAAAATAACGCCGCCCAGGCCCAGCCAGCCATTTTCGAAACGGTCCCGCATTACCTGCCAGTCGCCCCAGATGCTCATGGTTTTGTAAGGCACTGGTATGCTGCTCCACTGGTTGCGATAGCTGGCCCCAATCCGATAATCGTAATCAGGATTAAAACCAGTATTGGCCGGGTTGGTTAGCAATGGGTTGTTCATAAACTGGCTGAAATGCAAATCCTGCCCAGCTAGTTTTGAGGCACAAAACAGGATACCCATGCATAACCATGCAGCAGTTGGTATAAAAAGTTTCTTTGACAAATGTGTTTTCATTTCTTCTCTGTTAATTAATCATTCTCATCTACACATTCTCAGTCAGCAGTTGGTCAGTGGTCAGTGGTCAGTGGTCAGTGGTCAGTGGTCAGTGGTCAGTGGTCAGTGGTCA
>CAXTDG010000096.1:0-7432 GCA_964242675.1 uncultured Chitinophagaceae bacterium | reverse complement strand
GTGAAAAACAATCTTGTAAGATACACCTAAGCCTGATATCTGATTTCTGTTCTCTGTTATCTAATTAATGTTACATCGCCTTGTTTACGGGCTTTTTTGCCGTCGAAAAATTCAGCTTCCAGGGTGTAAGCGTATACATCCATCGGTTGCGGTTTGCCATTGTACCGGCCATCCCAGCCCAGCTTTCGGTTGTTGGTTTCAAACATTAGTTGGCCCCAACGATTGTATATTCTGAAGGTAAGTTTTGTAATGCCATAACCAATTACTACTGCCCGGTCATTGGCCCCATCGCCGTTAGGCGTAAAGGCGTTTGGTACATCCAGCAGTGGGTTTACAATTGCATTTAGGTTTTGACATGCCGTATCCGGACAGTTGTACTGGTTAATAGCCACCAGGCAAGGCGTGTAGCGCCGGGTTTCGTTGTACATGTGTCGCACAGTAGTATCCAGCCGATAGGTGTATAAGCTATCATCATCGCCAAAATACCAGCGGTACCGCACTGCACCTTGCGATTGATTAGTGAAAACGGATATGGTGTTTTCCTGCGGTGGGTTAGGGGTGTAGATAAAAGCAGCAGTAGGGGCACCGCTAACAGTAATATTGAAATAAGCGGTATCAATTCTATTGCAGGTTGTTGTATCGAGGGCTATCAGTCTTACCCTAAATATTCCTGGCACAGGAAACAAATGGGTAGGGCTTATTTCGGTACTGGTGGTGCCATCACCAAAATCCCAGAAAAAATCGGTACCACCAAGTGAGGTGTTGTTGAAAAAGGCATTGTATGGAGCACAGCCAGATAGTGGCGTACTAGTGGAAGCTCTTACATTGGGCGATATACGTACGCTAATTGGAAAAGTATCCGGTGCATTACAGTAGCTGGTATCATTCAGCACCAGCTTAGCATTGTACGTTCCATAGCCAGGGTACAAATGCGTAACCGGTGCCGTGCCAGCAACCAAATTGGCTGTACCATCCCCCCATATCCATAGGAAAGAATTCGTCTTAAATGGTTTACCTGTATAAGGCACCGATAGATTTGTAAACTGGTAGTTGGTAGAAGTACAAGGCGGTAATTTAGCAGCACTGGCTTTTACAGTAGCATAGTCTTCCCGTACCCTAATGTTTGTAACAGAAGTATCACGGGGATAGCATTTACTACTATCAAC
Source organism: uncultured Chitinophagaceae bacterium (assembly GCA_964242675.1). Lineage (GTDB taxonomy): Bacteria > Bacteroidota > Bacteroidia > Chitinophagales > Chitinophagaceae > JAZKFT01. The sequence continues at coordinate 6,266 of CAXTDG010000096.1, read as the reverse complement.
CGCTACTAATATTACCCGGTAAGTACCAATCTGCGTATAGGTATGCGAAATTTCGGCAGTAAGCGTTCTTACAGTTGGCGAACCATCACCAAAAGTCCACTCGTACGATTTTGCTGAAGCTATTGTATCTCTGAATCTTACCGTTACAGGTACGCAGTCACTGGTATCGCCATCTACTGCCCGAATGGAACTTTTAACGCCTGAACTAACACCTGCCAGGTTAAAAGCGATTTTAGTAATAGCCTCGTTACAAATAGCCGAGCCATTTGTACCTGCCCAGGCACCCGGAGAAGTTGGAAATTGTACATCCCGGCCGCAATTGGCACAAATGCCCTGGTAAATAACGCCTTCTTCATCAAACCGGCTGGTGCCTCCATCTACGTGGTCGGGGTAGCCGCCTGTTTGGCCAAAGAAGCTACCGTATAATTGTGAGTTTGCATCTCTTTCCAGCACAAAAAAGTAAAAGTCCCGCCCATCAGTAGTAGGATCTAGTGCATTAGGGGTAACGGTAAGACCAGTAGTGCCGGAAATGGCAAAGGCATTGGCAGTAGGTACCGGCCCGCCCCACCCGGAAACATATACATTCTGACATTTATCTACCAGGAAGGCTATAGGCGAAATATTAGGAACACTGTTGTTGGTGCCAAAAACGGTTGAATAAACGTAGCCACTCAAATTCTTCTGCAGTTTAGCAATGAATTGCTTGCCACCTGCCTGGCTAAAAACTGCATTATTTACTGGAAAATTTCCCTGAGATGTTCCCATAACGTAAGGAAAACCATAGATGTCGAACTTTAAACCATACACCTGATCAATAGAAGTGGTACCAATATAAGTGGAACGGATAAGCGTACCAGCGGGTGTAAACTCAGCTACAAACCCATCAATACTACCCGCCGACCCATGAAAGGCAGGCCCTACGGTACCCGTCTTATCGCCTGGAATATTATCACTTTCAGTGCCACCACCTATATATATATTACCTGTTTCCGGGCTAATGCCTAATACATAAGCTGCATCGTTACCACTGCCACCAAAAAAGGTAGCATAGGTTAAAGAACTTAGGTTAGGCGTAAATTTTAGCAGTAAAGCATCTTGCCCACCGGATTTGCTAGCTTGTGCAGCAGTGCCATTTGTTACGGGGAAAGTAGCATCCTGTGTATTGGAGGCTACTAAAATGTTTCCTGCCGGGTCAACAATTACTTCGCTACGGCTATCATCACCATAGTATTGCATCAGGCTTTCCCTAGAAGGGTTTGGATATTTGTTGCGGATATTTACACCATCATTTCCGGGGCCACCCAGCCGCAGAGAACCAATGAGTGCCGTACCTGCCGCATTTAGTTTAAAGACAACTATATCCCACAAACCTCCAGTACTGCCAGGGCCAGCTATTAGCGTAGCGGGAAAAGAACCATCAGAAGTGCGGCCAGCTACAATCAGGTTGCCCTGAGCATCCGTTATCATACTATGTGGGGCTTCATTTCCCTGGCCGCCAATGTAGGTAGCATATAACCGTTGCGAGCCATTGGCACTTAGTTTAATAATTCCGATATCATACCCGCTATTACCGCCTTCGCCAGTTGTGCCACCGCCTGCATAGTTGGTTTGATAAGCACCAGTACTGGTAGGGTAGCCGGTGCCAAATACAATACCGCCACCATAGCCTACGCCACCGGGGCCATACGTAGCGGTGTAGCCCCAGTTGTCGGCCCGGCTACCGGTAAAAGTGGTAAAAACAGGTGTAGGATCAATTACCAGTGGCAAGCTATGGTCGTATTTATCTAGATCAAACCGAACGGTATGATTATATAATTTATAACGGCAACCTACTTGTTGCCGCAGGCCATTTACAATCTGGTAAGTATAGGGATATAATTCACGGGTAGTAGCTACCGAAGTTTTTACGTATAGGTCACCGTTTTTAATTTCCAGCCCATCTACACCTTCATAGTTTAGTGCCAGCTTCGAAAGATCAGTATTGGGTTGAACGATAATATCGTATTTCAGCCTACCATTGTCGCCATAGTATCTTACATCAACACCAAGGTACATTTCCTTCATGGTAATGGCCCCATAAATTTTGCAACTGGATGCCCATCGGGAAGAATCTTTTCCTAAAAAATAGTTGTTGTAGCCGGGCTGTGCCTTTTCTTTAATAATAGCAGGATTTGCATTGCTATTGGCGAACAGTACCTTGTACGCATGGGAGCGAAGGATCAGGTTTTCATCATCTCCCGGCTTGCCACTTTTCGTTGCCGTACTGGTTGTAGAATCATACATGCCATGTAGCTGAGTAGTTACCCTTTTCAGGTCGGCATCATTATGCTGCACTACCGTATAACCCTGTGATTCCAGAAACAAGGCACCATTGCTCATGTCGGTTTTGAGCTTTACATGGCTATCCCATTGCCCTTTGTTTTCGGTAAACTCCAGCCCCTGAGAGAAACTGGTACCAAACAGGATCAATAAAAAAGAAAAAAGAAGAAAACGGAACTGTATCATTCAGAAATGTCAGATTTCAAACCATCATAAAAACAGAAAAATTTCGGAGGAATATTAATTGGGACTATTCATACGACTGCTGCAATTCTTATTCCAGACAAACAAACTAACCAGCTTTTAATCCAGCTGTAGATAAAGCCTTCATAATAATCTATGTAATGGAAACAAACAGCGGCAGTTTAGTAAAAAAAGACTAGACAACAGGTGTACTTATGTTGCCGTTAATACCCAGATGCTATCCTTTTTTTCTTTGAACTATAACCTCCAAAAATTCCTGATTATTACGAAATCTTACTCCAGATTGTTTTGCCCTTCTGTGTTAATAAGTAACTCTTTAACACCTGGTTTTCCACTTCTTCCAGATCTGGATCGGCTTCCACTAAGGCCTCGGCTGTGCGGCGGGCCTGCTCTATCAAAGGCCGGTCGTTAATAATGCTGGCCAGCTTAAAATTAAGCGTACCACTTTGTCGGGTGCCTTCAATATCACCGGGGCCACGCAGTTCCAGATCTTTTTCTGCAATCTTAAAACCGTCGGTGGTTTCACACATGGTTTTAATGCGTTCCCTGGCATCTTGCGTTAGCTTATTGCCGGTCATCAGTACGCAGTAGCTTTTTTCTTTGCCCCGGCCTACCCGGCCCCTTAGCTGGTGTAGTTGACTAAGGCCAAACTTTTCAGAGCTTTCAATCATCATCACCGTAGCGTTCGGCACATTTACGCCTACTTCTATCACTGTGGTGCTCACCATTATCTGTGTATCGCCGGTTACAAAGCGCCGCATGTTGATGTCTTTTTGCTCAGACTCCATGCGGCCATGCACCATGCTGATCCAGTATTTCGGCTCCGGAAAAAACGCTTTTACGTTTTCATAACCCCGCATCAGGTTTTCATAGGCAAGCGTTTCACTTTCTTCAATCAGCGGAAAGATAATGTATGCCTGCCGACCTTTGGTAATTTCTTCCCGAACAAATTCCAGCACATTGGCCCGGCTACTTTCTTTACGATGAACCGTAAGAATAGGTTGCCTGCCCGGCGGCAATTCGTCCATAATACTATAATCCAGGTCGCCATAGGCCGTCATGGCCAGCGTACGGGGAATGGGGGTAGCAGTCATAACCAGTACATGCGGCGGAACAATATTTTTTTTCCAAAGGCTGGCTCGCTGCTCTACACCAAAGCGGTGCTGCTCGTCTACCACAGCCAGGCCCAAGTTGGCAAATTGTACTTTGTCTTCTATCAGTGCATGCGTCCCAATCAACATATTCAAAGACCCGTCTGCTGCTGCCGCCAGTATACGTCTGCGTTCACGGGTGGGCGTACTGCCGGTTAGTATTTCTACGGTTACCGGCATTTCTTTCAAAAGTTCCGACAAACCAGTATAGTGCTGACGGGATAAAATTTCCGTAGGCGCCATCAGGCAGCTTTGGAAACCATTGTCGGCGGCAAGTAACATACTTAAGAGGGCCACAACCGTTTTGCCGCTGCCTACATCGCCTTGTAGCAGGCGGTTCATTTGGTGGCCACCACCACAGTCGGTTCTTACCTCTCGTAGCACACGCTTTTGGGCACCGGTAAGTTGAAATGGTAAGTATTGGCTGTAAAAGGTATTGAACAAATTGCCGACGGTGCCAAATACATTGCCCCGGCTACTGCGGTGGCGTTTTATTTTCACTAGGTTCAGCCGTATCTGTATATTAAATAGTTCTTCAAACTTCAGGCGGCGCAGTGCTTCGTCGTACTGCTGCTGGCTTTTAGGAAAATGAATATTGAGATATGCCTCGTAGCGGGGCATCAGTTTTTGATCTTCTAAAACAGTTTGTGGTAAAAATTCAGGTATATCATTGGGATGAATGAGCGGCAGCAAGGCTCCCGTCATTTTGCCCATGGCTCGTCCCGTTATGAAACGCTGCTTCAGCTTTTCGGTAGTAGGGTACACCGGTTCCAGAAAACTTCTGCCCCCGGCATCTTCGCTGTTAGCAGGCTCCATTTCGGGGTGGGTGATTTGTGGACGACCATTGAACCAGGCAATTTTTCCGAAAACAATGTACTCGCCGCCGGGTTTTAGCAGGCTTTTCATGCGCTGTGCCCCTTGAAACCATACCAGTTCCAGTTCGCCGGTACCATCCCGCAGGGCACAAACCAAGCGCTTGGCCCGGCCTTCGCCACCCGCTTCTTCCAACATACTAATGCGGCCCCGAACCTGTATGCTTTGCGTTTGCATATTGATAGCACCAATGGGATACACCTGTGTTTTGTCGATATGCCGGTAGGGGAAAAAGTTGAGTAAATCACCGTAGGTAAAGATGCTGAGCTCTTTTTTCAGCAGATCGGCCCGTTGTGGGCCGATGCCTTTGAGGTATTCGATTGAAGTAGATAGTATGGAAGCCGTGGCAGTGATAAAGGATAATTTAACGGGCAAAATACGGATTTGATTTGCCACGGAAGCACAGAAGAATTGTGAAAACCGCTAAGGCGCAAAGAACGCTACTGGAAGCGGCGAAAATGTTGTGAATGTCAGATATTAAACCCTTTGGAAGTGGTCCTCAACCATTTTTAGATAGTTCTCAAAGGTTTTTAAATAGCATTGGCTGCTGATTTACCTAGTGTAAGCCTAAAATTTTATTTTTTTTACCTGCCGATGCCTGCATTTTTGCAACCACCGGTATCTTTCAGGCATTACCGGCTAGCGTCATCTTCCTTACTACTTTCAGATTACTATTGCCAATTGTCTCCCCTAAATAGAAGCCAACCTAACATGAAGTTCGATTTTAAGAAGCTGCTGCCACACATTATTGCTATTGTGGCTTTTCTAGTTGTGTCTGTTTTTTACTGTAAGCCTGCGCTGAATGGCAAAGTAGTAAGCCAGAGCGATATGGTGCAATGGAAGGGCATGAGCAAAGATGCCGAGAACTACAAGGAAAAACATGGTGTATACCCGGAGTGGACGAACGGCATGTTTAGCGGAATGCCCAGCTTTGCCATTGCTTTCGAAAACAATGCAGGTACTGCCGGGCTGGTGCCTTATATCACTGGTTTTATGTTACCGGTGCCGATTCTGTATTTCTTCCTGGCCTGCATTTGCTTTTACTTTCTCAGCCAGGTGCTACGCATCAATCCTTATATAGGTATGCTGGGGGCCTTTGCATTTGCGTTTGCCAGCTACGATCCCATATTGGTATCGGCGGGCCACCATACCAAGCTAATAACTATTGCCCAAATGCCAGCTTTACTTGGGGCATTATTACTTACGTATCGAAAAAAATACTGGCTTGGTGGGGCGTTAACGGCCTGGTTTACTGCCGGATTAATTTCGCACAGCCACTTGCAAATGGTATATTACTGTTTGCTAATGGCCTTGTTCATGACCCTGGCTTACGTTATTTATTGGATACGTAGTGGACAAGTAAAGCACCTGTTTATAGCAGGAATCATTTCGATAGTAGCTGCTGGGTTGGGTGTACTGGCCAATACGGTAACACTACTACCTACAAACGAATATTCTAAATACACTATCCGGGGAGGCACAGCGTTGGCATCTGCTGCTAATAAAAGCAACAGTAGCAAAGTGGGGCTGGATACCGGCTATGCTTTTCAATACAGTTACGCCATACCCGAAACCTTTTCGTTTTTAGTACCTAATATATATGGTGGCGAAACCACGTCTTTCGACGAAAACTCGAAGCTGTATGCTCCCATTAGCGAAAGCGGTTTGCCGCAGCAGGCTGCCGGGCAAATCATGCAAAACTTCCCCCAGTATTGGGGC
>CAXTDG010000095.1:0-10691 GCA_964242675.1 uncultured Chitinophagaceae bacterium | reverse complement strand
GCGTAACACCCAATGCCGATGCCAACCTGACAGAATTTACAGGCAAAACGGCAAGCGATGGTCTAGAACTGGACATTACCGGAACCATTGCAAAAGGACTAAACTTTATCGCAGGCTATAGCTATAACTATATGCGCTATACCGAAACACGGAATGAATCGAAAGTAACCAACCCTACTACCGGAGTGGTTACTACTGTTGCCGGTGGAATTGTGGAAGGAGAACGCCTGGTAGGCACCACTAAAAACACGGCTAACGGAACCCTGTTTTATACCTTCCATTCCGGTGCAGTAAAAGGATTGAAGATTGGCGCTTCGGCATATTATACCGGTGATCGCTTTGGTGGGTTCAACACCAGCAAAACACCATCTGCCCGTGCAGGCTTAATACCGCTGAATGGCTTTACCACGCTTGATTTTTCTGCGGGCTATGCCTACAAGAAAATTTCTATCCTTGCCAAGTTGTCCAACATTACCAACGAGATCAATTATTTTGTTCACGAAAACTACAGTGTGAACCCAATTGCACCAAGGATGGTGATTGGTACACTGGCATATAAGTTCTAATACTATTAGGGTATATAAAAAAAGGCTGCCTCAAAACAATTTGAAGCAGCCTTTTTTTTGTTTTTGATTGAAACTGAAAGAAGTCAATACATTTCTATTAAATGGATAAACTTACCATTTCAACTCCCCCAAATATTCCAAAGCATACATGATACAAGCCGTATGTAAGGATTGAACAATTTTTTGTTCCCGTAATAGTGTTTTTACTTCTTCCATTGTAGCCAGCATTACTTCCAGTTCTTCGTTTTCGTCGAACGATTGCTCATGGGTTAGTTCGCAATCTTTAGCTACAAAGCAGTACATCAGGTTGTTTTGCGTAGCCGGGTTAGGGGCAATGGCAGCTACCTGTACTATTTCGCCACAGCTATGGCCGGTTTCTTCCAGCAGTTCCCGCCGGGCAGCTACTGCCGGTTCCGTTTCATGTGCATCCATTATACCGCCGGGCAGTTCTATGCTCCACTGGCCAAGAGCATAGCGGTATTGCCGCACCAAAACAATTTTACCCTCTTTTGTAATCGGGAAAACGCAGGCCCAGTTGGTGTATTCCAGAACATAGTAAGGAAACATTTCCTGTCCGTTACCTTTAATCACCCGATCCTGCCGCATCTTAAACCAGCTCTGCTGTATCAGGTATTCCGATGATACGTGCTGCCAGTCGTTATACTTCGGCTGTGCCACTACTTTTTTCGATAAATGATCCATGGGTTGTGAAAACCGTTTGAGGTTTAAAGTCTAAAGTTCTGTAATCTGGATTTATATCAATTATTGCACATCTACCTAATTAGGTAAGCCGTTAAAAGCACATTTTTAGTGAAGATTAATTTGAGAAAAACAGATGATTAGAGTCTTGTTTTGTTGTACTACATGACAGGCAAACTGATGAACGTAAGCCTGCCCAAAGAACTTTAAACTTTAGACCTTAAACCTTAAACTGCTGTCCTCACCAGCCCATCCTTTCTCTCAGCGAAGTAATATGCGCCGTATGATGTCTCCCGTGCCAGGCATACAGGCCCAATAGGTGCCAAAGTGTAAACTCCTTTCCACTCTCTGGATGAATATAAGTTCGCTCCCAATCAGCATCTACCACATGGTATAGCACTGCATACACACGGGCATGCAGGCTATGCAAGAGTGTTAGCGAAACGTTGATCGGCAACATTTTCACATCACTCAATTCCGCCCACAGCGCTTCTTTGTAGGGCTTAATAACAGGTTTATCTTCCGTAAGCGTTAGCTTAATACGACACAACGCATTCATATGACTATCGGCCACATGGTGCACTACCTGGTGTAGCGTCCAGCCGCCGGGCCGGTATGGCGTATGCAGTTGGGCTTCGTCCAAATTTAGAATCGAATCTTCCAACAGGCCCGGCAGTTGCTGAATATCAATCAGCCATCTTTTCTTTTGCCGTTCGCTATAAGGCTGCGGCTCATATTTACCTATAGGGTAAGACAGAAAAGCCCCGTCTATCTCCCCCAACGGGGGAGGGATATGCGAAGATGAAAGCGATGACATCAGCGATTGATTTAAGACTGATTAAAATATTACGGTTCTTAAGTCTCCCCCGTTGGGGGAGATTTAGAGGGGCTTTGGGGGAGGTTAGGCCGGGGCTGGGGCTGCAGCTAGGGTGTATTTCTTTACTTAAACTCCAGCAACTCTACTTCAAACACCAATGTAGCGCCGCCGGGTATATCGCCACCCGCACCACGGTCGCCATAGGCCAGGTTGGATGGGATGTAAAATTTATACTTGCTGCCTACGGGCATCAGTTGCAGTCCTTCCGTCCAGCCCGGAATTACTTGGTTCAAACCAAAGCTAAGCGGCTGCCCACGGCTTACGCTGCTGTCGAATACTTTACCGTCCAAAGTGCTACCGGTGTAGTGCGTAGTTACTTTGCTGGTAGCTTTGGGCTTCTCGCCTGTGCCTGCTGTCAGCACTTCGTATTGCAGGCCGCTGCTGGTTTCCGTTACTTCAGGGCGCTTTTTGTTTTCTTCCATAAAAGCTTTTCCAGTTGCTTTTTCTGCATTAATCTTTTCAGCCGCATTGCCTTGCAATCTTTCAAATAAACTCATAGTATTATTGTTTGCCAGTTTACAATTTCACTTGTTCACTGTTTATTAAAAGGGATTCAAAATAAAAGGTTCGCAACTATAACAGTGCGAACCTTTTTTAGTTTTTAAAGAAGTTTAGTTGACGATGCTTATCAGCTCTACGTCAAAAATCAGGGTAGCTCCCGGTGGAATGTCCTGCCCTGCACCACGATCACCATAGCCTAGTTCAGATGGTATAAACAATTTCCATTTACTACCAACGGGCATCATCTTCAAAGCTTCTGTCCAGCCAGGAATTACGCCGTTTACCCGCAGGTCAATGGGTTGACCACGATCCACAGAACTATCGAACTTTTTCCCACTGATAAGAGTACCCGTATAATGCACTTTTACCGTGTTGGTATCAGCAGGCATTGGGCCATTACCCGCTGTTAGTATTTCGTATTGCAAACCGCTGGGTGTTGTTTTTACACCCGGCTTTTTTTTGTTTTCTTCCAAAAACTTCATACCAGCCTGCTTTTCTACAGAAGATTTTGCTTCGGACATTTTTGCAAACCGCTGCTGCACTACCATATTAGAAGCCTGCATATCCATAGCGGGCTTTTTGCCAGCAAACACATCGTTGAAGGCTTTTACCACCAGCGTGCTATTTACACTGCTGATACCTTGTGCTTTCAGGTTTTCAGCAATGTTCAGCCCTATGGCATAGCTAAAACTATCCAGCGAACTTTTGATACCGGTTGCCCCAGTTGTAGATACTTTGGCAGCTACCATTGGCTTGGCAGTTGTAGCTGGTTTTTTAGTTTGTGCGGTGCACAAAAGCGGCGCTGCAAGGGCCGCTGTAAGAATGGTACGAATCATCTTTTTAATTGATAATGGATAATTGACAATGAATGATTTGAATTGCCAATGGTTGATTATAAATGGTTGTTTTTGATTTTGTTGTTCTTTACTGGCTTTTGCCTATTGCTGATTGCCAACTATTCTCCTGCTCTCAGTTCATGTCCGGTCATTTCGATAAATACGTCTTCAAGGTTGGCTCCTTTGGTCTCTTTTTTTCGATGAAAACCGCTAGCCAGGAGATTATCAATTAACTGGTCAGGCGTGTTGATGGCAATGATTTTTCCGCTGTCGATGATGGCTACCCGATCACAAAGCACTTCGGCCTCGTCCATATAGTGCGTGGTTATGATAACGGTGGTTACCTGGCTGCGGATGTACTGAATCAGCTCCCACAGGTTGCGGCGGGCTTGCGGATCGAGGCCGGTTGTAGGCTCATCAAGGAAAATAATTTTAGGCTTGTTGATGAGGGTAGTAGCAATGCTGAACCGCTGCTTCTGGCCACCGCTCAGTTCCTTCACCTTCGATTTGGCCTTGTCTTCCAGGTTCACACTTTTCAGCAGTTCCATTGCATTTACCGGCTGCTGGTATAGCCCGGCAAACAGGCGAATCAGCTCCAGCAGGTTAAGGCCAGGGTAAAAACCGCTGGTTTGTAATTGTACGCCAATGATTTTTTTAATCTCATTGGGTTGCTCGTCCAGGTTCATACCGGCCACAGTCACCATGCCCGACGTTTTTTCTCGCAAGGTTTCTACAATTTCCAGCGTAGTGCTTTTGCCAGCACCGTTTGGCCCTAGTAAACCAAAAATTTCGCCTTCCATCACATCGAAGCTAATGCCTTTGACTGCCTGAAAGTCACCGTAATGCTTTACCAGATTCTGTATTTGAATAATGGGGTTAGCCATGCCTCAAAGTAAAGCGTTAATTGTAATATGGGGTTAGGGTTTTGCAAAAGCTTTATAATAGCGGTAGAAAATTCTTTTGTTTTGCGAATTGGGAGTTTAAGGTCTAAGGTTTAAAGTTCTGATTGTTGGGCAGTGTTGCTATAAAGTCCTAAAGTCCGGAAGACCGGAAGTCCGAAAGACATCCGAATACTTTGAACCCATTCACGACTGATGATTCACGCCTCACGATAATCATTCACCACTATGTTTTCCTTTTGGCAACAAGATGCATTTTTGGCCCCAGCTGATGTAGTAATCGTGGGAGCAGGCTTTGCCGGGCTGTGGTGTGCTTATGAATTAAAAACCCGTCAGCCTAATCTAAAAATTACCCTGCTGGAAAAAGAAGTTTTCCCTGGCGGTGCATCGGTACGCAATGCTGGTTTTGCCTGCTTTGGCAGCCCCGGTGAAATGCTGGCCGATGCGGCAACAATGGGTGAAGAAACAATGTGGCAAACGGTAGCTATGCGATACAAAGGCATACAAAAGCTGCGACAAATTTTAGGCGATGCGGCTATTGACTACGACTCTTGCGGTGGATACGAATGCTTTACCAATGCAACACAGTTTCAACAAGTGCAAGATGGCCTCGATTGGCTGAATGCTGGAATGAAAAAGATAACTGGTGTTGATGCTGCCTTTATTAATGCTGATGATCAGTTACACCAGCTAGGCCTTACCAACTTTGAGCATTTAATTATAAACCGACTGGAGGGTGGATTGCATAGTGGTAAAGCGCTGCAAGCCTTACTGCAAAAAGTAGTTTCGCTGGGCGTAAGTGTTTTGTTTGGGATGCATCTTAAAGGATGGGATGCAGCAGCAGAGGGCATATTGGTACATGCAAGTACGGATGAACCATTTGCTCTAAAAACGTCCCGTTTATTATTTGCCATTAATGCTTTTACCGCTCAGCTACTGCCTAACGAACCTGTACAACCGGCCCGTGGGCAAGTGCTGCTTACAGAACCGATTGATGGCCTGCAGATGAAAGGCACTTTCCATTTTGATGAAGGCTTTTACTACTGGCGAAATGTGGGCAACCGCATTTTGTTGGGCGGTGCCCGCAATACAGATTTTGCTTCAGAGAATACATTTGAAGTTGGCACTTTCGGTTCTATACAGAAAGCATTAGAACTATTTCTACAGCGGCATATTAACTTACCGGTAATCCCTAAAATAGAATATCGATGGGCGGGCATTATGGGTTTTACCGAAACGAAGAAACCGTTGATAGCCAACCCTGCACCCAATGTGTGGGCGGTGGTAGCCTGCAACGGTATGGGCGTGGCACTTACACCCGCCATTGCCGGAGAAGTTGCAGCACAAATACTGGCGTAAAATGTTAATGCCTAAGCATCTATAAAGTGAACTATTATTTTTGAACGACTTTACCCTTATGAAACGCTATTTTCCTATTTCCGTCCTGCTGCTAGTTGCTTTTTTTTCCTGCAACCCTAACGGATCAAAACCTGCTGAGCCAGAAACTATCAGTAATGCAAATATTCCGGCCAGTATTTCATACGAAATTGTCAAAACCTATCCGCATGATACCACGGCATTTACGGAAGGGCTACAGTTTGTAAATGGCAAGCTGTATGAAAGCCTTGGCAATTACGATAAATCTGACATCCGCATTACCGACCTTACTACCGGCAAAACAGAGCTAAAAATTCCGTTGGAGGGGAAATATTTTGGAGAGGGCCTAACTGTTTTGAATGGTAAAGCTTACCAGCTTACCTACCGGGAAAAAACCGGTTTTGTATATGATGCCAAAACGCTGAAGCTGGAAAAAACTTTCACTTTTGATCAGGGGGAAGGCTATGGATTGACCAATGATGGCAAAAACCTGATTATGAGCACCGGTAGTAGCAACCTGTATTTTTTAGATCCCAATTCGCTTCGGGAAATAAGCCGGATTGGCATTACAAACCAATATGGGCCGGTGGGGAATATTAATGAATTGGAATACATAAAAGGGTATGTGTATGCCAATATATGGCAAACCGATCTTATCATAAAAATTGATCCGGCTACCGGCAGGGTAGTTGGGCAGGCAGATCTGGGTACGCTCCGTGCAAAAGAAGGTATTATCGAAAAGGGTATGTCTGAAAATGCACCCGACGTACTTAATGGCATCGCATACGATTCAGCCAGCAACAAAATCTACATCACCGGAAAAAACTGGCCGAAATTGTTTGAGGTAAAGCTGGATAATTAAGAAGGTCGGAAGTCGGGGAGACCGAAAGTCCGAAGGACAAACCGTAAACCTCGAATCATTTACGATTCACGCCTTATATCATTCACTATTCACCATGTACAATCTCCCTTATTTTAAAGCCGAGCATCCGCAGGAAGTATTTGACTTTATGCAGGCACATCCGTTCGTGATGCTGATGAGTAACGGGGTGCCGTATCCGGTGGCTACACAGGTGCCGGTGCTGATGGAAGAACGAGACGGAAAACTGTTTTTGCGGGCACACATTATGCGAAAAACGGATCATCATCTGGCACTGGAAAAAGACCCACATGTGCTGGTCGTTTTCAGCGGGGCACATACCTATGTAAGTGCCAGTTGGTACACCAACCCGCAGCAAGGCAGCACCTGGAATTATAAAGCCGTACATGCCAAAGGCAAGCTGACATTTACAGATAACGATACCCTTATACAACTACTAACTGACCTAACAGATACCTTTGAAAACAATCCTGCTTCACCTTCCTTAATGAAGCACTTACCGGATAGCTATGTACAATCGTTGCTTAAGGCAATTGTAGGTATTGAAATAGAAATTACAGGACTCGAACACGTTTTTAAGTTGAGTCAAAACAGAGATGCCGAAAGTTATCAGAAAATTAAAGCCGAATTGAACCAGGGTGATGCAGATGCGGTGAAAATTGCAGCGGCAATGACGAAGATTTATGAACAATGAAAAGGGAACAATGAACAATAGAAAACCATTTGACCGCATGATGAAGTACTGGAAAATATTGTTCATTATTTACTGTTCTCTGTTCATTTTCTCCTGTGGTTCTCATCTCAATAATTTAAATCAAAATCCAACCTTCGCCTTTGATGTACAAGGCCACCGGGGGTGTCGGGGTTGGATGCCGGAAAATACCATTCCGGCCATGCTAAAGGCTATTGACCTAGGCGTAACCACGCTGGAAATGGATGCCATCATCACAGCAGATAATCAGGTAGTGGTATCGCATGAACCATTTTTCAACCACGATATTACGACTAAGCCCAATGGCGATACCGTAACGCCTGCTGCAGAACGCAGCCTGAATATTTACAAAATGCCATACGATTCCGTTCGGCGTTATGATGTTGGATTAAAACTCAATCCTAAATTTCCGCAACAGCAAAAAGTAGCAGCCGTGAAGCCGCTGCTTACTAACTTGATGGATTCAGTTGAAGCCTATCTGAAATCTAAAAAGAAGAAATTCGTTTTCTATAATATCGAGATCAAATCCAATCCTGCCAGCGACGGAATTTATCATCCTAAAATACCCGAGTATGTAGAAGCGGTGATGCAGGTAATTAAAGAGCATAAGCTGGAGAACCGGGTCACCATTCAGTCGTTTGATGAGCGGGCTTTACAGTACATGCACAATAATTATCCGGGCATGCAAACAGCGCTGCTGATAGAAGAGCTAGATCCAAAAACTTTTGCACAGCAACTGGCCGAACTCGGCTTTGCACCTTCCGTTTATTCGCCTTACTACAAGCGGGTTACCGACCTACTGGTAAAGCAATGCGCCGACCTGCATATCCGCCTCATCCCCTGGACGGTGAACAGTAAAACAGAATTTCAGCGTCTGAAAGAAATGGGTGTCAATGGCATCATCACCGATTATCCGCCTGCCGGAAGAGAATAGGCTAATCCTTTGTTAAACGGATTTTCTTTAACCAGCCTTTTTGCAAACGGCTGTGTCAACGATTGCAAACCATATCATCATGAAAAAAATCTACGTATTGCTGCTCGTATCAGTTGGAACTACTTTAAGTGCTACAGCACAGCCATTTCAGAAAGGAGATAAGTTGTTGGGAGGGAGTATTGGGTTTGCTTCCTCTAAAACTACAGCTAGTAATCCGGCAAATAAATACACCGGCTTTGGTATTTCACCTAGTATTGGCTTTTTTACAAGCGCTAAAAGCCTAACAGGATTTTCAGTAAATTATGGCTATGCTAAAAGCGAACAAAATGGCGAAACAAAGACTAACAGCATTGGTGCTTCTGTGTATCAACAACATTGGAACTCTTTAGGTAAGAGCTTTTATTTTATTGCAGAAGGTCGGCTTGCAGGTTCTTATCAATCTAGTAAGTCTACTTTTACAGGTAGTTATTTTACAGAAAGTAAAGGTTTCCAAGGGGGATTCCAAATTAATCCAGGTATAGCTTATCGGATCAATCGCCGACTTGTGTTAGATGCCTTTTTTTCCAATTTTGTAAGTATAGCTTATGCTCATTCCAACGTAAAAAGAAATCCACAATTCTCACCTACAAGTGAATACAAGACCGACGATTTTGGTATAACTACCGGATTCAGCAACTTCACTACGGACAATATACAGTTTGGCTTCCGCTACATTCTTTAATTAACATGTTGGCCCTACTTTCGCCGCATGACCCGCCAACAATTAATCAGTAGAATACAAGCAACCCATTCTTATCTCTGCATCGGGCTCGATACCGACTTGCAAAAGCTACCAAAGCACTTGCAAGGCGGCGGGCCCGATGCCGTTTTAGCTTTCAATAAAGCCATTATTGATGCTACGCTACACACTTGTGTGGCCTATAAAATCAACACCGCTTTTTATGAAGCCATGGGTGCCAAAGGCTGGGAAATTATGGAAGAAACGGCTGCTTATATACCTGATACTCACTTCAAAATAGCCGATGCCAAGCGGGGCGATATTGGTAATACCAGCAGCTTGTATGCCCGGGCTTTTTTTGAAACACTGGCCTTTGATGCCGTTACAGTAGCACCCTACATGGGCGAAGACAGCGTTCGACCTTTTCTGGATTACAAAAACAAATGGACAATTGTGTTGGGCCTTACCAGCAACAAAGGCAGCGCCGATTTTCAGCATCTGCAACTGGTTGGCCAACAACCCGACCTGCCACTGGTGCCCAACATCACCCAAGGCCACCGCAGCGAACTGCTATACGAAAAAGTGCTGGAAACGGTAAGCGAATGGGGCACACCCGACAACCTGATGTTTGTAGCAGGAGCTACCCATGCCACCGAACTGGAACATATTCGCAGCATTGTACCCAATCACTTTTTACTGGTACCCGGCGTGGGGGCACAAGGGGGCAGCCTGCAGGATGTATCAAGATATGGCCTAAACAAACAAGTTGGTCTATTGGTAAATGCCAGCCGGGCCATCATTTTTGCCTCCGGCGCCGAAGATTTTGCCGAAGCAGCTCGTACAATTGCCGAAGGGTACCAAACCGAAATGCACCCTTACGTGCAGCAAATTTTTGAATAAGTCACTCTCTACCATACAGTTTTTCAATCAGCGCAACCTGAATTAAGCAGAGCGGTTTGTAAAAAGCATCATTTATTTTGCTTATTGCCATTTGCCTGCTGCTTATTCAAATTGGGGTTTACCTTTTGCCCGCAAAACGTATTGCTATGTCGTCATCCGAAGTGGTTTTTAAAATATGCAGCACCCTGGTGTTACCACAGTGGCTGCTCATGATTTTTCTTCCCAAATGGCACATTACCAAATGGCTGGTGCGTAGTCGCCTTATTCCTGTTTTGCTGGCTGTGGTATATGGCTTCTATATCATTCCACAAATATCACTCGGCCTCATGCAAAGTTTCGGCACCCTCGATGGCGTAAAAAGCTTATTCACCAAAGATGAAGCGGTACTGGCTGGCTGGATTCATTACTTGGCTTTCGACCTGTTTATTGGTGGCTGGATGTTTCAAAATTCCCAGGGCCGCCATGTGCCACATTATATGCTCATCCCTGCTTTCATTCTCACCTTTATGCTGGGGCCATTGGGTCTATTGTTTTACGTAATTGTCCGTACTTTTTACCCGCCCCAAATTCAGGCAGTGCTGTAGTCGTGAGGCGTGAATCGTCAGTCGTGAATGGCTACTGCGGTTTGAATTTTCTTCTGGTCTTCCAGACTTTCTGACTTTCTCCAAACGCTCCGGTTCGTGTCTCCACGAAACGGAACACACTCAATTCCCATTACCCCGGTTTTCCCATCCCTGGTAGCATTCTTTTTACCATTTTCTTTTTGAGCCAGACTATTATCTATCCATTAGG
>CAXTDG010000094.1:0-10696 GCA_964242675.1 uncultured Chitinophagaceae bacterium | reverse complement strand
TAACCTATATGAACAACACAACGGCCTTTGATTTCTCAGGTGGTGGTCTTGCTACCGTAGCATTCAACCGTGAACGATTCGTATTCCCTAATTCATCTATCCCTGATCCAAATAAACCAGGAGCATACATTAAAAATACCAACATTACGGTACGAGATGGTGGGTATGGATTCTGGACGCAGTCTGCCCGTACTGGTGTAGCTGAAAACTATGTTGCTTCAGGTGCCTTCTGGAAGTTGCGTGAAGTGACTTTATCGTATGAGGTACCTGCAAGCTTCCTGAGAAAAATGAAATTCATTAAGAGAACGAACTTGAGTGTGCAGGGACGTAACCTAATGATGCTTTTACCAAAAACCAATTTGTATACCGATCCTGAATATAGCGATAACGGAAGCACTAGTAACGGTATTGGAGTGGCAGGTATTGTAAGCCCACCACCTTCCCGCTATTACGGAGCCTCTATTTCTATCAATTTCTAAACTTACCCAATGAAGAAAACACTATATATTTTGATGGGAACGGTGATGATGTTCTCAACTTCCTGCAGCAAATACTTAGACATTAATAAAGACCCCAACAGAGTAACGAACAATACGCCTGAACTAGTGGTACCACAGGCACTTACAGGAACCGCAAGTGTCATTAATGTAGATTTTAATGCATACGGCGCAGACCTGATGTACCGTGCTAATGCAGGTGGCTTTAGCGGGTTTGGAACAGTAATCAGCTATGACTATACCACGGGAAGCCTGACCAACCTCTGGACAAATACGTATGATAATCTCGAAGATTATAAATATGTAAAAGACCAGACGGAAGGCAATGCCAGGTTTGTTTATTACAATGCAATAGCCAGGATAATGATTGCACATAATTTTCAGCTTCTTGTTGACACGTATAATGATGTTCCTTACGCTGAGGCGCTACAGGGCGCAACTAACATAAGCCCCAAGTATGATAAGGCTGAAGCCATTTATAAAGACCTGGCGGCACAAATTGACACAGCCATTACTTTAATCAATACGGGTTTAGCTAACTCATTAACGGTACTTCCCTTAACAACAGCAAGCGATCCGTTATTTAGCCAAACCGGGCCAAATATGTTGCTTTGGAAACAATTTGCCAATACACTAAAACTAAAGTTGGTGGTAAGGGCAGGTGGTAAAGTTCAGTTCAGCAACACCAATTTCACAAGCGATGGATTCTTAACTAGTGATGCACTATTAAACCCTGGCTATGCAAAAGTTACAGGAAAACAGAACCCGATATGGCCCTATACTGTCACGAATACAGCATCTGCCTCTTCCCGCCTGCCATCTACTTTTTCACTAACATTTTTTGACGGCAGCAAGATTACCGACGCAAAGCGTGGCAATGCCTACTTTAGAAACTATCCTTCCACCCCGACCAACCAATTGGGGAATGAAACAAACCCAACGCCAGCCAGCAGTGTTACTCCCAATTACTGGTTCAAAGGCACAAGTGCTACCGTGTACGATAAAGCTGGTATCTATAAAGGCTTTGACGCAGGCGCACCATTGTTGCTGGCAGCGGAAAGTTATTTTTTACAGGCAGAAGCGGTAGCAAGAGGAATGATAACCGGCGATGCTACTACTGCTTTCAACAAAGGCATTGAGGCTTCATTTACTTACTTGTATAAAGACAATACAGGTACAGTTCCGGGTACGGGGGCATACAGTGCTCCGGTAGCTGATGCTATGGCTTACAGAACAGGAAATGCTACAAGCCCATTGGTGAATTTTGCATTGGCAACGTCTCTTGAACAAAAAGTGGAAGCTATTATAACACAAAAGTATATAGCGCTGATGATGATTCATTCGCATGAAGCCTTCAATGAGTATAGAAGAACAGGCTATCCAAGAGTAACAGGACCCGGCCCGAAAGAAACAATGGCCTCTACCGTTTCTTTATCTACAAGACCCGATAAAATGCCAACCCGTATTTTATACCCAAATACAGAATTCAACAGCAATTCAGGAAACGTTCCTAAAGAAATAGACAAATTTAAATCGCTGATTTTTTGGGCTAAATAAAACCATTCATAAAACAACTACTAATGAAAATATATAATAAAGTATTGCTTTTTTGTGCCTTCTGTTTTAGCTTGACAAGCTGTTTAAAAGACGAACTGCTTTTAGATCCGGATAAGACAGAGAACGTGATAGAATTTGCCAATACAGCAAACCTTACCTCCCCTGCAACTAGCAGGCTACCTTTACTTAGCGTGAACATCACTATGGATCCCAATACAACATACAAAGCCGCCGTTAACTATACGGGTGCCCATACCGCACCGCAGGATATAACGGTGGAAGTAGGCGTTGCTGATTCATCTGTTGTTAATACGTACAATACCATAAACAACAGAACCGGTGCAAATGCGTATGTAATGATACCTTCTAACCTTTACACTATACCTTCTACCAAAGTTGTTATACCCAAAGGAACCCGGAAGGTTGATTTCCCAATTGTTTTCCCATCACCAGATCTTTTATATGGCAAAAACTATGTAATACCTTTAACCATTAAGTCGGCCTCTTCCGGCATCATCAGCGGCAATTTCGGAACCATGCTTTATCTTTTAACCGGGATCAACAGAACTGATGGAACATATACGTTGAAGTTTCGTTTTGGTGCTAACGACAGGGGGTATGATGTAAATGCAAACGCCTGGTATTATGCTGATGTTTTGATGGTTACAACCGGGCCAACTACGGCAGTTCTAAGAAACCCCTACACTGGTGCTACAAACAATCATGCTGCGGTTAGTGGTGGTTTGCCAACCTTTATAGCCGCTTTTATACCTCAGTTTACTATTGATCTTGCAAGTAGTAAGATTACCAATATTACTAATAGCACAGCAGGTACTAAAACCGCAGTACCTAATCCGGTAGTTACAGATAACCGATTCGATCCCGCTACCAAAAATCTATATGCTTCATTTATATTAAAGGAAACCGGTAAGCAGGATATGATAATTAATGATACACTCATTTACAAATCGCCGAGGTAAAATTTTTATTTAGATGCTGTAGTATTTCACTATACAGGCATAAAAGAAAGGCTGTCTCAAAAAGACAGCCTTTTTTCATACATAACCATGAAAGAATTACAAGAGTAGCTTCTGTATAGTATCTTGTCTTTGAGGCTCACTCCTTACCCCGGCAAGCGCCCTCACCATAGCCATCAGCCATTCCTAACCAGGGTGTAGGTAGTAAGCGTTTGGCCACCTTTGATACGTTTAATGATGCCAACCCCTTTTGCCCAGTAATAAACAGAATAGAATGAGTGGGTTCCAGTAATGCGGACTACGTTATTATAGGTCTTTCCCTCTACCGTCATCGTACCTATCGCACTATCCTGCCTGCCATCAAAGTTGAATCTTCCTATTGGGTAGTTGAATAGGTTGCCTACTTCATACCCATCCGGAGCCCAGGTACTCATCATCGAAAATTCGGTACTATTAAACATAGCAGTGGCTTCGCCGCTGAGCCACCTGCTGTTCGCCGAATCTTTTTTGGTGAGCCACAGCTTGTATTTCTGGTAATAAAACTGGCCAAAAGCAGACTGGCTGGTAGTATGCAGATTCTCCAGTGTGCTTTCGGTAACCACTACCGAATCCAGCTGCAGCGTTGCCGAATCTTTATAAATAAAGTACCTGCCTAATGGTATCTGGATATAGCTAAGTCCTGTTGGCTCTAAAGTGTAGCTGGGTTCAGAGTTACTTTCTTTACTGCATCCTGAAATGCTGGCTAAAACGGCAAATGACAGAGCGGTACCATAAAGAATAGAGCGTAGTGGAAAAAGAGACATATTGGAATATGTTTAAAAAAAATGGGGTTTACAAAACTATAGTAGACGAGATGGTCAGACAACGCACAGCTATATATACTATTAAATTTATCTGTATTTTTAGTCGAAAGAATAATATGGCAGGTAACAGATAATTAAAGCAATATGTAATTACAGTTTTCCCAGCTTATCAATCACCAATCGCAGCTTTCCATTTTGTACATTCAGTACTTCATGCTGCTATTTCAAATCAGCCGTTCTTTTCTTTAGGGCTTTTATAGCTGTCATGTATATGCCAATTATGTCAATTGGGTGCACGGTAGCAGCATTACCAATAGTGCCGTAGCTATCCTGGCCAAAGGACATATAAAATCCTGGGGCATAACGCTGTAGTGCTAGTATGTTTTCAGGTATTCCTTCTTCTGTGGTTTGTGCCTTCACAAACCGCAATGGTAGAGTTGGTTGTAAGTTACAAGTAGTTCGGCCATTTCGTTCCGTGAGACACGAAACGGAGCAGCAGGATAGGTATAAGAACCTATCGCCGTGGTTCGTGTTCCTATGAACCGCAATGATAGTAGTAAATGTAGCTTACAAACTGTTCGGTCATTCTGTTAAGTAGGGGACACTTATCAGGGCAGGAAAGAGTAGCAGAGTCCCTAGATTGAAATTAACCAGAACCAAATTAAAAACGATTCAGTTTTTTAATCAATCTTTATCGAGAGTTTACACCCTGCTGAACTGCTACTGTTTATGAAGATTCTTCTTACGCTGTGGGCGATGCTAATAGCACTTGCAGCCCATACCCAAACACTTGCCTGGGCCAAACAATTCACTACAGCTGCTACTAGTTCAGGAGTTGATATGGTGGGCGATGCATCAGGCAACATTTATATAACCGGATACCTTAGTGGAACCGTAGATATGGACCCCGGGCCAGGCATATACAACCTAAGCCAGCCTGCTGGTAATACAGGGGTTTATATTGCTAAGCTGGATGCGGTCGGCAATTTTGTATGGGCCAAACAATTCACCTACGGCAATGTCATTATTCATGCTATTGCTATTGATGCGGCAGGCAATGTGTACACTACGGGCTTCTTTCAGCAAACTACAGATTTCGATCCCGGGCCAGGTGTATACACGCTGTCGCCTACCTACTTCTCTGGCAGCAATATCTTCATTAGTAAGCTGGATAACAATGGAAATTTTGTGTGGGCTAAACAAATAGGTGGCAATGGCAATTATTACCCTAGTCCGGAAGACATACAAATAGACCCGCAGGGAAATGTATTAGTAGGAGGTCATTTTGATGGAATAATTGATTTTGACCCGGGGCCTGCCGTACAAAACATGCAAGCTGTTGATCGGGAAGATGCTTTTGTTGTAAAACTGGACAATGGGGGCAATTATATATGGGCCAAGCAATTCGGCGGATTAAATGGTCAGAAAGTTTGGGGCCTATACACCGATGCAGCCAGTAATGTGTACACAACAGGAGGCTTTCAAAGCACTACTGACTTCAACCCCGGTTCCGGCGTGTACAACCTTACTACAGGTATTAATGATTACGAAACCTTTGTATCAAAACTAGATGCGAATGGCGGATTTGTATGGGCAAAACAGGTAGCCAATATTAATTCAGGGTCCAATAACGGGTTTGCAATACAGGGAGACGCAACAGGCAATCTGTACATCTGTGGAACTTTTCTGGCGGCTGCCGATTTCAACCCCGGTACCAGTACATTCAATATTACACCTGCGGGCCAGGACATATTTTTAATGAAACTGGATGCTAGCGGAAGTTTTGGTTGGGCAGGCAAAGTAGGTGGCCCCGGCAACGATGGTGGCAGGGTAAACTTAACCCTGGATGGCACAGGTAGTGGCAGCGTAATCTTATCCGGCAATTTTCAGCAGACGGCTAATTTCGACTTTGGCACTGCTATGTTCCCCCTTACCTCAGCGGGGCAGGAAGATATGTTTATTGCCCGCTACACCACCAGCGGCAGCCTGGTAACAGCCTGGCGGATAGGTAGCCCAGTGGTAGATGTCATTTACAGTGTTCTTACCGATGCAACAGGCAACTTGTATGCTACAGGAAGCTTCTTCCAAACCGTTGACTTTGATCCCGGTCCCGGCATTACTAACCTTACATCAGGCGGCCTCTACAACAATGCTTTTATTGCTAAATATACCAGGTGCAGTAATATTACTACAGCCAGTGTTACTGCTGCGGCCTGCAACACCTACACTTACAATAACCAGGTGTACACCAGTAGCGGCACCTATACCCAGGTGCTGCAAAATGCTATCGGCTGCGATAGTATTATTACGCTTCATCTCACCATTGGCGGATCGGTAAATACCACTACGGTTACTGCCTGCGATAGCTACGTTTGGGAGGGGCAAACCTACACCACCAGTGGCTTATATACCCGCCAGTACACCGATGTTGGTGGCTGCGATAGCGTTCGCAAACTGGCTCTTACCATCCGCAACCGGGTAAGCACTACCGTTACCACCAGCATCTGCGAAGGCCAGACCTACTTGGGCAATACTGCTTCTGGTACTTATACCAATACTTTTATAGGGGCTAATGGCTGCGATAGCATCCGCACCCTGGTATTAACGGTGAAACCCAAAGCCAGGTCTGCTGTACAGGCTACCATTTGCGAAGGAGGAACTTATGAAGGCTACACTACCAGCGGAACCTACAACAATACATTTATAGCAGCCAATGGCTGTGATAGTATTCGTACGCTGGTGCTTATCGTTACCCCCCGCACGCACACTGCTGTAGAAGTAGCTATTTGTGAAGGAGAAACCTATTTTGCTGCTGGTGCGGCACAATCAGCCGCCGGTTTGTTTAGAGATACATTCCATACTTACCTGGGATGCGACTCTATCGTTACTACCCGCCTTACAGTACATGCCCGGCCTCAACCCAACCTGGGTGCTGACAGAAGCATTTGTGCAGGTGCTGTAGCCACCTTCAATCCCGGCACTTTCCAATCGTACCTGTGGCAAGACGGCAGTACCAGCCCTGTTTTTTCTAGCAGTGCTGTTGGCACCTTTTGGGTAACGGTAGCTAATACTAACTGCACCGCTACAGATACGGTACGCATTACTGCCATCTATCCTCTGCCCTCCCGTTTTTTGAAGAAGGCTGACAGCATTTGTTCTTATGAGACGATAGTACTACAGCCTGCCATCACTTACCAAAGCTATGCATGGTCAACCGGAGCTACGCAAAGTAGTATTACAGTAGCAAGCCCTGGTATATACGTATTAAAAGTAACGGATAATAAGGGCTGCACGGGGGCCGATACAACAGTTATAGCCCGGAAGAATTGCATCTCTGGCGTATATATACCTACAGCTTTTACACCCAATGCTGATGGTAGCAACGATGTATTCAGAGCTATGGTGTATGGCGTTCCACTGCTATTTCGCCTACAGGTGTACAACCGTTATGGGCAATTGATATTTGACACAAAAGACCCTAATAAGGGTTGGGATGGAACCTGGCAGGGTACTCCCTGTACATCTGGTGCCTTTGCATGGGTATGCCAATACCAGTTGGAAGGCAGCCAGCCAATGATGCAAAAAGGCACAGTCACATTAATAAGATGACTAAACCTTGACAGTGCTACTGCACAACCCAACGCTCTTTGATTTTCCATTTAGAATTCAGTTGCCAGAATTGCTTCCCCCCATCCACCGGGGTCGAGAATAACGCCTGTAGCGGTTCCAGATGGAGCCGCTGCGGCATACACCTGTACACGATAGGTTCCCACGGCCAGGCTGGTGTACACACTTTTCATAACAATTGAATCGTACAAGTGATTGGCCTTGAGCGATCCCTGTATTTTATAATTTGGAGCCATGCCATTTACCCGCAACTCAAACTTGATTCCGTTTGAGCCGGATAGCGCCGTAGCAGAAACCGTTCCTGCCAACTCCAGTTCCAAAGGGGTATTAGCACTTAGTTTTCTTACAGTAAGTATAGGCCCTATGGGCTGCATAACGGACGTAAGATTGTAGCTCGTATCGTTGAGATTGCCGCTTTGCGTGTAGTTCATAAAAAAGTTTTGAGACGTAAAAAATTAAGTTGTCAAACTTTAGTCGAACTATTATTTCGAAAGGGAAACAAGCAAAAATTCATTATAAGCACTGAGTGTTCCGCCCCGGTAAGTGCCCTCACTTATCGAGCAGAGAAAGCTACTTGAATGATGAAGACTAAACAAAACGTATTGTAAATAGAAAGGGGCCGATCAGGCCCCTTTCTATTTAGATGTTACTCTTTTTCTTTTACAGCATCTTTCACGCCGCCTATGGCATTCTGAACTTTCCCTTCCGCCTTGTCAGCTTTCCCTTCGGTTTTAAGTTTAGCATCTCCCAGCAAATCTCCGGCAGCTTCTTTTATAGCACCTTTAGCCTGTTTGGCACTGCCTTCTACACGATCTTTGTCCATAATTACCTCCTGGTTTTAATACTTTTTATACAGCTTTTTCTATGCCATCTTTTTCAGCAGCCATCCTACCGTGGTTTGTGTCTTCACGAACCGCAATAGTAGCGTTGATTGTAAGATGCAAGTGTTTTAATCATTCCGCTTCGTGAGACACCACAGGTGTTTAGAAGAAATTTTAGGTTGACAGTTTACAGCCTTTTCAATAAATCTTATTAAGTTAAGGAACTGATTAATTGCCACGCCTTTTAAGGCGTGGATGAGATAAAAAAATTGTATTGGCTTTAGCCGAATGGCTGTTATGTAATTGGGCTAAAGCCAATACAGCAATGCCATTTACCCACGCCTTAAAAGGCGTGGCAATTGAATATACAGGCTCATTGAAAGAGCTGATGTTTTCTCCTCTTAACTTAATGACATTGCCTTTCAGGGTTATGAACGTCTTCCAAACACCTATGGTGAAGGCACGAATCATAGCAGGAGAGGTGTTGGAACAGATACCAGTGCAGGAAATATAAAAAGCCCCGTTCAACCGGGGCGCTATTCAGTTTACAATGCATCTTCGTCATCGAAAGGCTACGCCAATAAATCCTGCATCCCGAAGGCAGCCATGGCTTTTGTATATTCTGCCTGCACGGCTTTATTAGCCGTTTCTACAAACGTACCGGTTGCCCGGTCTACCACGGTGCGTAGCGGTCTTTGTCCTTTTGGTAAACCAACAAGATGCAGGATAGCATCTGCCACCTCCTGCGGATCTGGTTTTACGGTTTCAAATATACCCCCTATAGCCGCCATCCACTGGTTCATTACAGGGGTAATGGATTGGTAGTTGTCGGCAACGGAAGCATCGGAACCAAAATTCGCTTTCTGGTTCATCTCTGTAGGAAAGGCACCGGGCTGCACAATGGCCACATCTACGCCCAGCGATCTTACTTCGTAGTGCAGACTTTCGCTTAGGCCTTCCAGCCCAAATTTGGAAGCGCCATATACGGCCGTGAAAGGCGCTGAAAACCTTCCAAAACCGCTGGATACATTAACGATCAACCCTTCTGCCTGTTTAGGCATGGTGGGCAGCACCGCTTTCATTAACCGCCACGGAGCAAATACATTTGCCTCGAACAATTCCTGCGCATCAGCCATGATAAAGCTTTCTGCCACACCGGCTTTGGCAATGCCGGCATTGTTCACCAATACATCTATCCTTTCTTCTTTGGCGATAATGGTTTCCACTGCGTTTTGTACACTGGCTTCGTCGGTGAGTGATACATCGAGAACAGTGATGTTTGGCACCGCCGATAAGGTGCGGGCTTTATTGGCATTTCTTCCATTAATATCTCTCATAGTGGCATATACTTTATGCCCTGCCGCTGCCAGGGTTTGCGCCGTCAGCCATCCAAACCCGCTACTGGTTCCTGTAACTAAAACTACTTTATTGCTCATAACTTATGATTTATTCGACGCAAAGTTGGTGACAATTGGTAACTTCGTGTCATTGGGTAATGGTTTATTTTAATCAACCAGATGACAAATGAGTAAGCTAGTGACAATAAGGAAACCAGCAGATTGTGTAGATACGAATGACATTTGCACCACCTCATTGCGGGCCATACAGGATGTGATGGATGTATTGGGTGGTAAGTGGAAGATATCGATTGTGACCTGTTTGTATTTTTACCCCCGGCGGTTTAGCGAATTGCTGAAACTGGTGGAAGGCATATCGGGCAAGGTGCTGAGCCGTGAACTGAAAGACCTGGAGATGAACAAACTGGTATCCCGAACGGTGAAGGATACGCAACCTATATCGGTAGAGTATGCCATCACCGATTATGGCAACACCTTTAAAGACCTGATTCAACTAATGGCAGAATGGGGCGTGAAGCACCGCAAAGAGATCATTGGCAAGTAATCCCTTTTTGCAGTTGGCAGGTGGATTGGTTGGCGAAGGCCAACAACAGTGCAATAAACAATAGGAGCTATGACACAGTTACCCTATGCTTCTGCCTTGCACAACTTCATTATTTATTTTCATCCTCCTACCAGTAGCTAATAAGTAACAGGCAAGCATAAGGCCGTAGCCTCCACCTGCCCTGATAAGTGTCCCACTATAGCCGTCAGGCTATGGTGAGGATACGAACTGGGGCAGGAAAAAATAAAAAAAGCACACCTGCATTGCAAGTGTGCTATAAAACTTAAAGCGAGCCGGTTGCCTATACAATCAGGAAAAAAGCTACCGCTATGATGCCTACACCTACAGCCAGCGGTTTTACCCAGCTATAGTCTCTTTTTCTACTTCGTTACCAAATGGGTCTCTTAGGATGCTATTTTAATTAATAAACACCTTAGTTGTGTACTGATACCCGCCTGAATGGATAACGGATATGTATAAGCCATTGGGTACCCGGTAACTCATATCTACTT
>CAXTDG010000093.1:0-10728 GCA_964242675.1 uncultured Chitinophagaceae bacterium | reverse complement strand
GCGCCTGCCCGGTCAAAATGCGTTGCGCCATACCTACCTCGGGTACCGCACCGCCTCCAACCGCACTCAAAGCATCTCCACCATTTTCAATTCGGCCATAGGCTTGTTCATTTGCAAGATTATCTAAGCCAAACAGCACCCGGCTAGCACCCCATACACCTGTGAAACTAGTAGTGACATTAGTAAGCACACTACCAAACGTTGGGGCCGCCAAGGCTATGCTGCCCGTAGCCAAGCCTGCAAATAAATAACCGCCGCCACCAACTGCCGCACCAGCCAGTCCGCATTCAGCAAACTTAGTGAGGTAGTTCAGTCCGCCTAGTGCAATGGCATGGGTCCAGCTTTTTACTTCGGGGGCAAAGGTTACTACACCGCCTACCTTACACGTCATGGTGTGGGCCCCGGTAATGGCAGGTGTGTTGGTGAGCACCAGGTTTTGTTTATTGCTGCTCCATTGTCGCATACCTGCGTTCTTTTGCCCACATTTTAGTGCACCATCTACCGCTGCCACTACGCCACCTATAACACCGGCACCGGCACCTATAGCCATCATGCCTATTAACCCAATTGCTGCTATGCCACCAGTGCCTACAATTAGTGCTACCACTACTACTGCTACAACCGCAGCAATAAGGGCTGCAAATAGCATGTTTTTGGTGCAACCGAAATCTATCCAACTGCTAGTGGCTGTATCGGCTACAGTTATGTAAACTTCCCCACTGCTTTTTTTATTGCTGGTACGGGTGCCTTGCAGTTGTGCAGGCATGGCTCCGCTGGAGCACATCCAAAAATCCTTTTCGGTAATAATTTTGGCACCCATCTTACATCATTTTTTGCAACCGTTGTTTTCTATTCATCACCTGTACCCGCATTCTGCTACCATACCTGATGAACCTAATCAAACGGGCTGAATTGTGTATCGTATCAAATGAACTATCGTCACCACTTCGCTGTACCGAAATAGCATAGCCAAAGCAATAGCCTTTCTCTCCTTTATCAGCATTATGAAAACGATTTGCTGTAAAGTGAATGGTAGTATGGCCAATGGAAAATTTCATTTTCTTTTTAGTTCTGTCTAAAAGCCATAAGCAGTTTGTGCCAGATTGGGTTGAAGAGTAGCTTTCTGTTTAGCCCTATCAGAAATAAAATGGTAATCAATAAAAGAGTATAACTGAATGGTGTCAGCAATTTCTTTTCTTTTCAGTTTTGATTCCCATACTCGTCCACTGGCTTGCTCAATAGTATACTCCCCGGTTTCCTGCAATTCCGGTCTTAGTTTTTTTATATCCAACCTGTCTTTGAACTGGATATAAGCTCTCTCATTAAAATCAGCAGGCATTTGTATAGGGCGGCTTTCCAGCGAAAGATTTATAAACTCATTTCCTTTCGCTCCTTCTGTAAGCTTTACTTCCTTCACCCAACGCAGATTGGCCGTATTTAAAAAATTAGGCATAATAAATCCCGGATCGTAATAAGGTATGAAGTCTCCAAAAAACGAGTTGAAGTACAGCATAAAAAATTCGCTTTTTTGGAGTGTGTCTATCAGCTTCTTTTCGTCCTGAAAAGTGTTATCGTTCAGCAGAACTACATTCTTTATTTCCGGTGTATTCTCCGCAATGGCCCCTAGCTCAGCTTTTGTTTGTTGCCACTTGGCAAGTATGGCTGGCCTGTTTAGTATTTGCTTAATGTTCCCTTTAGGGTCAATGATAAGGTGTAGTTCGTTGTACATGCGGGCAAACGTTTTTGTAAGGTTTGCCACTTCCTTTATCAGCGGATTGTTGGATTCCAAGAGTACCTGGTCTAAAAGGATAAGCCGTAACTCAATGGTTTCTGGTTTTACTTCTATCACCGTAAAGTCCCAGCGTATCTGGGTTTTCGAACGCATGATGGCGTTTACGGCCATCATGTTAGAATCAATTAGTAAAGTGTATTGTTCGTTGAACGGTTCTTTAATTAATATCCTTTTATTAAGCATAGCGTGTTGGTTAGTTTATGAATACATCACCATTATCTACCTTGGTGATACCGCCTATATGATTGTATTTAGCTGAAATATCGATAGCACCTGATGGTGAAGCCAGGGCAATGGCTTCTGAACCACCCAAGGCAATAATTTTTCCCCCAATTAATATTGTTCCATCATTCCGCATTTCAAGTGTGCTGCTACCAACGGTAATTTTCAGGTTGGTTTTAGCATTCAAAATAATATTACCATCCTTATCCATTTTCAGCAAACATTCGCTTCCCTTACCCACGTTTATAATATGTGTTTCACCAGTGTTATCTGTATGCTGCTTATTGGTATTTTTTACAACATTACCAGCTCCATCCATCAGCATATCAGCCCCACCTTTATCCGTCATGTGTACACTACCATCTTTATCATTCATCACCAGCTTATTCCCACTCCTGGTTTGCAAGGCCTTCACATCATTGCCTGCATTGCTATAGGTATTATTAGCTTTACCGTGGTAAACGGTACCAATAACATAAGGCTTCACAGCACTATCGCCTTCAAAACCTACAATCACTTCTTCGCCTATTTCGGGGATGAAGAACATGCCTTTGCTGCCGCCACCATGTGGGCTGGTCACTCGTATCCAGGGGGTTTTTTCGGCACCGTTCATCCAATGCATTTTGGCTCGAATACGGCCTAAGCCTTTGGGATCATGATTGTCGGTAACGATGGCGCTTTGCGTTTCGCAATTGGGCTCTTGTATACTGGTAACAGGAGGTACTTTGATGCTGGAAGGAACGGCCACAAAATCATTGTTGTAATTGCCCTGGCCATCGAGATAATGATTGGCTGCAATAACGGTGTAATCACCAAATGATTCGTCGGACAGGCTGAAAACATTTTGACCCTGCACACTAATTTGTCCGCCGATTTTTACGCCGGGCTGGCCGCTGCTGCCATTGAAGCGTACATGATTGCTGCTTTGCATAGCGGCCCGCATGTTCACCACATCGTCCAGTTGTTTTTTATTGGTGACGAAGCTGTTGTTCCAGTTTTTGGGTTGCGTGCCGTATACCGTGTTGCTGGCTTGCAAGGCATGCTTACCTAGTTCGTTTAGGCCAGCTTTGCCTTCTATGCCGCTGGGTTCACTGGTATATACATCAGCATTCATGTAGTCGTAGGCAAGGCTCTGGCTTTTGGCAGGCCGCACTTCCAGCGCCATGTTGAAACGGCTAAGGTTGCTGCCAAAAGTGAGGGCTACTGCCTGTCCGCCGGCAGGGGCACCTGCTACCAGGTTTTGGCCATCGTAGTACAGCCATTCGCCATAGGTACCACACAGCCGGTTGAGGAACTGCCAGGCGGTTTCTTTGTACTGAACGGTGTAGGCTAGTGTTTCGGGGTAGGTTGTTGCAACTTTTGGATTCAGCAGGTTTTGCGGAAAGTACTTTAGTACTTCCTGCACTATATTTTTTACGGCTTTCTTCTCCCAGCTTTTGCAGTGCGGTGCATTGTCCAGCACAATGGTAGGGCTGTAGCCGGTGATAATGATATCGCCGGAGTGGCCACTGAAACGGGCTGTTTCTACCTGTGTAACAATACCGCTAAACTTGAGCTGACCCTGCATACCTATAGAACTTACTTGAGTAGTAAGGGTAGCGCCAATAAGATTCTTAGATTGATTGAATACATTTCCGGTGGTGCCGTCGATGGATTCGGCAGGGCATACAAGCCGGAAAGTATGATGGGCAAATATTCCTTGCGTTAGTTGAAACGAGGAGTATTGTGCAATAGGATTGCCTGCAATGGTAATCTGTGTATTGACTAGCTGTGCCATAAAAAAATGTATCGTTTATGGAAGACAGGAAAATTTTAGTTCACTCGTTTACCTGTTCACAGGTTCACTCGTTGTGGGTAAAGTTGGAATGACATGAAGCAATGAAAGAGGGTGTGAATGTTAGAGTTTGGAAGTGCCAGGGATAGCAGTGGAAAGCCCACAGGCGGCGGATGAATAACAGCAGAAACAAAGCGTAGTAACCACGCCGCCGAGGACTTGGAACGGATAGCCCGGCCCGCTAGGGAGGCACCCCAATATTCCTTTACTTATTTACAAACTGATGTTGAATTGGTTCTTTTATGGCAACCGGTGAATTTTATCCGGGCCAGTTGTTTTTAAAAGTCGAATCGTTCAGTTTCAGTTCTTTGGCGCTAATCGTTAGTGTTATCTGCATGGGGAACTCGCCGTCATGCTGATACACTTCGTTATAATCAACGCAGTGGGCATCGGTAAAATCGAGCTTCTTTAGTTTGCTCATAGTATCTCGCCGATAGAAAGTGACCGCACCGTTTTTCTTTTGGGTAGGGCTAATCATCCAATCGAAAAGATCAACCTTACCACTGCTTTCGACGGTGAGCGTAACGGAACCGCCTTGTGGCACAGACGACGGCCTGCCTGTGGGATCGGTAACTTGTGAGAACCGGAAACTGCAATACAGCACATTTGCTTCCTGACCGTCTAACTCCAGTTTTGCTATAAATGACATGGCAGCAGTTTATTTAAAAAGTGACTTAGAAAAAGTAAAGGGCAGCTACAGTGCAGCCGCCCGTTGCTTAACGATTGCCGGTTAGCATCTTTGCTATCTTAGTTTTTTACCCATTCGTTGGTATGCGTACCAGTACCCATGCTCAGTTCCCGTGCACTAATCGTGATGGTTTCTGTAACAGGATTTTCGCCAGTTGAATCGAACTGCTCAGCATAGTCTACCAGATAGCCTTCTTTGAAGTTCAGTTCTTTCAAAGTAGCATCACTATCTCTTTTCACGAAAGTAATGGTGCCATCCTTCCGTTCGAAGTTGTTGCACATCCATTCGAAAAAGGTAGTATCACCGGTTGATTCTACCCGCATGGTAACCTTACCACCACGGGTAACAGAAGAAGGACGACCGGTTGCGTCGGTTTCTTGTTTCAATGCGTAGGAAAGGTCAAGTACATTTACTTCCTTACCGCCTACTTTCAGTTTGGCTTTGAACGACATGGCTTTTGAATTTTAAAAGTTATAGAAGAGACTAAATGAGACTGATTAAAAAAGTGAACTATATAAGTGTTAAAGAAAGGTAATCATTGGTCATTTCTCCTGTTCGTATTTAGATGACCAATCGGCGCTGTCTGATTCATCGCCTTTCTGACCTTCCAGTTTTATTAAAAATGTTTTGGCCGGGAAGTAGGGTTTTAAGTGAATATCCAGATAAATACGATCTTTCTGTACCGGGTCTTGCTCAAAGCGTTTGATGGTAAAGTTTTCAATCAGTTTGGTTGGACCAGTGATGCTATCTAAGAACCGTACAATCTGACCATTTAATTCTTTACGTGTGTTGGCGTTGAAGTTTTCGAAAGCCCGGCGGTTTAGAAAATCCATCATCACTTTTGTAACGTAATCAAATACCCGAACCACTGAATAAGTCTGCAAACCCAGATTATCACCGTTGAAAAGCGTTTTAGCCGAGAAAGCCATCACTTTTCCATATTCCTTCACCATTGGCACCAAGCCCATTTTTTCCAGGCTGGATATTTCGCTTTTCTTCAGGTCAAAGGTTACTCCGTCTACCTCATTGATGCCGCCATATTTTTTACCAGCCGTTACCTGACTCATAAGTGTGCTATACATTTTGCCACCCAATGCAGAGGAAGGTGGAACGTACAAATGTTCTTCTTCGCCCAATTCATCAAACTTACCCCTGCCTACCAACCAGTTGCAGGTCACAATTACGTTGCTACGGTAAGAATCTCCACCGGTAAGATCGGCCATTTCAAACATCTCCATCACATCATCCGGCGAATCTAAATGCTCAAAATCGGTGATGAGCATTACCTTGTTTTCGTGTGCAATCTTCGCCCATTTCTCTACCGCTTTGTTTGATCCCAAATAGCCGGGAAGAATGAGAATACTAAAATTGTTTCGCAGGTCAAGCCGGTCATAATTGTCCTGCAATTCTTCCCTTACATAATCAATAAACCGTGTATTGTCTAAATCTTTCAGTTGTTCCGGTTCAGCATTTAAGAAAGACACATTTTTTACTTTTAGGCTTTCAGTGTTCTTGAAAAATAGGGCTACTGAGCGATAGGAGCGTTCGAGTTGCACCGTTTCTTTTACTGCGGCTTTTAGGTTCTCATTTAAAGTGGTTTCAGCCTGTTCGGAGCGGTCGTTGCACACGCCAATCATTTCCACTATGTCATCAGAGCTTTCCAATATCTCCGTCCACCACTGAAGCGTTTTTTTTAGCGCTTGCCGATCTTCTTTTCTGGCATTTTCCTCCAGAAATATTTTCTTACGGGCTTTACGTTCCGGGTTTAGATTCTGAACGTTATCTATTGCAGACTCCAACAAATCGAAGCCACCTATTTTAGCCAATGCACTCAAGCTGGTTTCAAAAGATTCAGCTTTGCTTTCGGGTGTTTTATATGTGGGCTGGATAGTGGTTTGTATAGTTTGTTCAGCAGGCATTCAGGTAAAGAATTAAGTGGATAAAGAGAAATTGGATTGTTGCGTCCTTAATCTAATTCCTGAACTAAAGTGTGCATTACGTTTAGCAGGTGTGCTTTTGTTTCCGGGTTTTCTAAAGCCTGCCTTAAAAGTTTGTTGGTTCGAAGCTGTTTTACCATTTTTTGATATTGTAATTGCTTCCTATTCAGTTCAGCCAAATAACTGCTTTGAGCAATAATACCTTTTACTCCAAAATCTTCCAGTCCTTTGAAACGTAAAGTTTCCCTGCGAGGAACACCTTCTTCTGTTTCAAATATCATATCTACCGCAGGAGTAAAATGCTCAAACACTTTTCCTATATCTGTTAATCCTTCAACTGTTGTAGGTTTTACTGGTGTGTCATACGTAAGCTTTTCAGCCATTAGAACTCTATTCTGCGGTATATCTGCAAATGCTTCTGGTGCATCTGTTCTTACTTCCGTTCCGCCTATGCCGTATGGTGCAAGTGCCATAAAGATGTGTTGGTTAAAAAATGAACTGCTAGGAGTTCATTTAAAAGGAATTTACTTAATAAGTCCACAAATTGTGCCAAGTGGTCTAAGGAAAAAATCTTTATTGGAATTTATTGTTTGTTAACAAATGTGAAGACTTGGCAAGTATTAATCGCTTTTAGCATGATCACCACTACATACTAAATAATACATAAAGAGGCATATAACAGCAAAGCCACCCGATAGAGGTGGCTTTGCTAACGTAGTTTGTAAACTAACTCTTATCCTGATGGAAGTTTTTAAAACACCCGCTGGAAGAAGTTTTCTCTTTTCTTCAGGTTTACTACCAGTGCTATTATACAATGACGATCATTCTTTACCATCTGCACATTCAACGTTTTTATTTTTTTAGAGCTTTTTAATTCTTCTATTTGGTTGCATAGGTTGCTAAAGGTAGTTTCCGAACCATTGAGGCTTACCTGAATATTGGGGTTGCCGCACAGGTAAGGTAGGAAGCTTTCAACAGTTCGTTTTTTGTCAGCTACCAACCGCAGTTCCGCTTCAAAAGCTTCTTTAGAAATGTCGGGCACAGCAGGGCCGGGTTCTACTGCCGGGTTTTGCCCGATAGGATCATTTTGTGGGCGGTCAGCTATTACAATAATTGGACGACCACCACCTCCACCGCCGGGTTTGCTCTTGGTAGAAGCTACAGGCACAGCGGGGTTGACAAACACTTTTACCACGCCTAACTGCTGTGGGTTGTTATTAATCACCAGCGAAACGGTTTTCAGTCCTGGTGTGGTGTAGACATAAGTTGGAGTAGCTGAAACGGCATCGATGGTAGCGGTTTCGCCAAAGCGCCATTCCCATTGGGCAGCTCCCCTGGTCGTGTCTTTAAAAGAAACGGGCTTACCCACCTCCGCCGATTGCGGATAAATGAATGTAGGTATCATCAGCGGGTTCACCACTTTAGGGGCAGCCGTTATTACCACCGTTTTATACTGTGTACATTCATTGTCGGTAGATAAGGCAACGGTATAGTTGCCTGGCTGGTCGTAGGCATGAACGGCGGAAGCAATACGGGTTTCATTATTTTGGTTATCACCAAAGTTCCATTGCAGGCGCTGAAAAGCACTGGCATCTGTTTCAAAACGAACAACCTCACCAGTACGGTAATGAGCAGCTATAGTGCGTATGTTAAATGATCTACAAGGCTCGTAGTTTTTATATCGGAAAGCAAAAATGATGGTAGCCAGCACAGCTACTGCCAGCATGGTAATGATGACATTTTCATCGAGCCTTGATACAACGGATTGTTTCGTTTCCATGAGCTACTATTTTAATGACATTTGAAAATTCAATTTTTTTGAATCCGGTTATTTAAGAAACCTTTACCCTTAGTTATTGGTTATATAGCTGATTCTCAAACCATAAGCCGCCTATGAAACCTCTTTCATTATTTACCGGTGCCCTTGCTATTGCCTTACTGCCTGTTCTGTTTTCCTGCGGATCTTCTAAAAAAGGCAATTACGATACCATAGTTTTAAAATCTGGCAGTACCGAGACTGAAACAAAGCTGGAACCAGGTACAGACAAGGATCAGAAGATACGAATGAAGTACGCCGCTTACCTGCATACTGAACCAGATAGTATTCGAAATACAAAGCTTTACAATTTTATTGACGGCTGGCTGAACACACCCTACCTGTGGGGCGGAACCACCAAATCCGGCATTGATTGCTCCGCATTTATGCAGCGCCTGCTGGCCGATGTGTATGACATTAATATTCCCCGCACTTCCATCCAGCAGTTTTTTACCGATAACGTAGAGCCATTTGGCGGCCGCCACTACCTGAAAGAAGGCGACCTGGTCTTTTTTCATACCACTGAAAATCCGCAACTGGTAACGCATGTGGGTATGTACCTGGGCAACCGCATGTTCGTAAATGCCTCCAGTACCTACGGCGTAAGCATTGCCAATATGGATGCCGCCTACTGGAAAACAAAGTACGTGGCTTCGGGAAGGGTGTTTGTAAAGAAAAAGAAGGGCCCCCACCCAACCTCCCCCAGCGGGGGAGGAGTAAAACCGTAACATTTTAGCTTTACTACTATGTCAATCTTCGCTTCGTTCTTCGCACATTTCTTCCCCTGTTGGGGGAAGATAGATAGGAGCTAAAACCCTGTATTTGTACTCTTACGTATTACATCCAGGTCCCGGCGGGTATCATCCAGGTCTCGTTGCGATTGTTCGTATTTGGCTTTGTAGTCGGCTAGTTGCTGTGGTAAATCACCCATTTGTACGCTGGTGTTAGCCGCCTGCTGGTAGCGCAGAAAAACGTCAATCACATTTTTATTTAACCGGCTATAAATGCTGCTGTCTTTGTATTGCAGATCGGCTAGCTCCCGTATTTTGGCAGCCACCTGTTGGTTTAGGTAAATGCCGTTAGCCCCCGGCTTGCTTAGCGAATCAATCATTTGTTTGGCTTCATCCATACTTCGCACAAATTTTTCCTGCGCCATTTCCTGCGTTTTATAGCGGCTCACTTGTTCCCGCAGTACCTCGTTGTCTTTGGTAGGGATACGGATATCAAAATAAACTGCCGCCACAATAAGCGTGGTAGAAAGCAGGAAGAAGAACAGGAATTTTAAAAATGCCTGGTTGCGTTCCTTTCGGTTAAGTACATGTGCCATATTTAAAGGTAGCCCCATCTATCTTCCCCCAACGGGGGAAGGAAATGGAGAAGATTGGTAGTGAAGAAAATTATGATTAATAGACATTAATTAAAACTTTGCGGCTCTTACTCCTCCCCCGTTGGGGAAGGTTGGGTGGGGGCTTTAATCTGCCAGAAAACTTCGTCGTTTGTGGGCCTGCATTTCGGTTTCCGGCATTAGTATTTGTTCTTTTACAAAAATGCCAGCCTCCCGTTTCTTGCCAATGTAGTCCAGCGAAGCAAGGCTAGTGAACAGAGTAGAAATGATACGGGTGAAGTGCAACACTTTATCCAGCGAAACATTGAGGTCGAGGTGGTTGTACTGGTGGTTGCAAAGGGAAGTAATAGCGCCTTCAAACTCTGCCTGCGGAATGCCGCACCATTCGGTGAAATAGTTAACCAACTCTTCCTTAATAGTACCGGTAAAAATGTCCATTGAGTTTTTAATGAGCCGGGCAAAACCGGTAGCTGCCGATACCATAAAAACGGGTGGCTGAAACAGGTAAGTTGTATGAAAATTAGAAAACTCCGTAGCCGTGTAGATGATAATGTTTTCGCACATTTTTCCTACAGCTTCCGATAGGTCATTGGCTTGTCGTTTGATCCTGATCTTTTGCAAAATCTGTAGCGACAGGTTTTCCATTTTACCGAAAAACTCTTCCAGCCCGGCATGTACTTCCAGTAGTTCGGTGTGGCTATTCACCGCAGCACAGGGCGGTATATAAGATTCATCTACAAAAACGGTATTTCCCTCCAGCAACACTTTGCTTATAGGGAGCTGAAATGAGCCAATAGTGTTGATGTTGGTTTCCTCGGCGGTAAGCAGGTGTAGGCTATACCTGGGTACGGTAAAAGGCAGGCGGGGCGGTGTTTCTTCCAGCGCTGCTTCGCCGTAGGGTACCCGGTTGTACGGGTCAACTGCCAGTACCACAAAGTAGGCGGATGACTTACCCGCTAGTTGCTCGTAGGGTACGCTTAGTCCTGGTACTTCGGTAGTGAGGGTGCGGCTATCCAAGGCAGTATCGTGACTAAAATGAATAAGATGACCGCCACTGGTTACAGCATCGCACTGCATAAGACGAACGGTAACGT
>CAXTDG010000092.1:0-10843 GCA_964242675.1 uncultured Chitinophagaceae bacterium | reverse complement strand
TGGTATTCCAAACGGCGGTGCCGCCACCTAAAAATTCGAGCAACGAAATTTTATCGCCACCATCAAATTGCGTATCAACATTCGGGATAATATTTACCTGCAGCAAGCGTTTTTCGCTCAACTGACTTTCGGGGTCGAAGATGCGAATGCTATCTACTTCGTTACCGAATAACTCAACCCGGTAAGGTTTTTCGTTACCGAAAGAATAAATGTCGAGGATACCACCACGTAGCGCAAACTGGCCCGGTTCGTACACAAAATCGGTACGGTCAAAACCCAGCATTACCATCAGTTCCATTACGCCTTGTACGTCAATCGTTTCGGCTTGTTTAATGGAAATAATATTGGCCGTTAATTCCTTGGCAATCACTACTTTTTCAAACAGTGCTTCGGGGTAGGTAACAATGATGAATTTCTTTTCCTCCGAACTATTCGCAGAAATCTTCGCTAATGCTTCGGCCCGTAGCATGACGTGGCTGCTGTTGAGCAGTTTGTAATTCTTCTTATTCTTAAAAGACGAAGGAAAATAAATAAGATTAAGCGAATTGTCCGTCAGGTTTTCCAGCGTATTGTAGAAATAGGCAGCCTGTTCCTGGTCATTCAAAATAACCAAATGCGTAGTGGCTGAACCCGCCAGCACATCTTCGCCATCATCCGCAGGCAGCAGCAAAACCGGATCCTGATTGACCGGCTGGCCGCTTTGGTGCTGAAAAATGGCGTTGAGCACAAAGGCATCGGAACTTCCGTTTAGGCCTTCTAAGAAAATCTGTTGCGGCTGGGCCATAGCAAGCCTGTCCGCTATTTGTAAAATGCGGTTATCCAGTTGATACCGTTCTTTTAGAACCTCAAAATTCATCCGGGTGCAAATGTAGGCTTATGTGTAAAGCAGTATAACAGGCTGGTGTACATTAGGTTCAGCCGTTGTTTACGCAATTATTTTCTCCCATTCTTTCAACTGCTCTTTTACATTCTCTTCCATGCCCTGCACTTCCAGTTCATTTTCGGGCTTGCCTATGCTTAGCGTAAGGATGGAAAATTTGTTCTGCAATGCCCAGCGGGTGAGTTCCCGAATGGCAAATGGCGGTTTATCTGGCACTCGCAGGCGGCGGGGTTTGCCATTTTCTGCTACCGCCCGGTTTAAGAAAGCCGTCATTATTTCCTCTGACGGTTTACCTGTTACCGTTTCCGTATTTAGCAAAACGGTATCTACATCGTCCAGCAAAAACAGGAGCCAGCCTTCTTTCGTTTGTACCGCCCCCAGGTTCCAAACAGCACCGGGCCGATGCGGATGCGTTGGAAAAATTTCCTCAGCGCCACCTTTTCGACTGCGACGACGTTGCAGGTACAGGCGGCCTTCCCGGTACACTCGTTTTATTTGCTTGCGGGTCCAGTGGGGGTGCAGCTTGCGGAGTTCGGTGTAGCATTGGTCAAAACTGCGGCTAGGGTCGTCCGTTAGTAGTTGTACAATAGACAGTTGCACCAGGCGGTCGTCTACCTCCGGTTTGCGAGGCTTATGACCGTACGTTGCATCATCAATACCCACTATTTCGCAAGCTTGCGCCACACTAAGCGTAAAGCGTTTTACCAGTGTAGCCGCTAACTTTCGGGCAATGGTTTTGTCGCCGTCTACTTTGTCCAGTGCAGCCAGCAGCATACGGTGCCGGGTAGCAGTATGGTGTACCGGCAAGGTTTTATTTTCAGGTAAAAAGCTCTGTACTTTTTCCGAATGGTGTTTTGTATTCTCTTCCTGCCGACTGCCGACCATTGACAGTTGACTACCAAATTCCTCTATCCAGTTGTACAGCGTAGCCCGGCTTATCTGTGCTTCTTTCAGAATTTGCTTTACACTTTTCCGTTTCTGTATTTTATCCTGCACCCACTGGTGGCGCTGGGCTTCATCATGCCGAAAGGTATTCATAGGGGGCCAACTGTAAAGGCAACCTGTCTAATAATGAGGGTTGCGTTTTTGGCAAATACAGTTTACTTAGCTCCTGATTCATGCTTCATTTCTATACTAAGGCTAAGTTGATAGATATTACTTACCTTCCTAAGTAATGGTGTTACCGCTAATTATTATAATGGCAAAATGGAGCTATATTTATTTGATTATGGTCAAAGGCTGCACAGCAACATTTTTCGTCGGCAATTTGTTTTACTAAACAAAACCTGTACGCCCTTTTGCAGCGGCCCGTGTTTTGCCGTACTTTCACAGCTCCGATTTTTTTTAATTATTAGAAACGATACCATATGGCAGAAGCGATATTGATGCCCCGCCTGAGCGATACCATGACTGAAGGCGTAATAGCAAGCTGGCACAAAAAAGTAGGCGACCCTGTAAAGAAAGGTGACGTGCTGGCCGATGTAGAAACTGATAAGGCTACCATGGAACTGGAAAGTTATAAGGATGGTACCGTTTTGTACATAGGCGCAAAAGATGGCCAGAAATTAAATGTGGACGACCTGCTGTTGATTGTAGGGAAAGAAGGCGAAGATTTTCAGGCCCTGTTGAATGGTAAATCTGGAGGTGGGCAAGCGGAGGCCCCCACCAAAGACGTTGGCAGTACCGATACCCGCCAGCCAGAGCAAAATGGCCAGCAAGATCAGGAAACCGACCAGAAAGTAGCTGCCAACGGGCAAACACCTGAAGGTAAACCGGCTGCTACTGAAAGCAAAGGTGGTGGCGCTACAATGGATCTTTCTAAAATGGAAGAAGTAGTGCTAATGCCCCGCCTAAGCGATACCATGACCGAGGGCGTAATAGCCACTTGGCAAAAACAGGTAGGCGACGATGTGAAAAAAGGCGATGTACTTGCTGAAATAGAAACAGACAAAGCCACCATGGAACTGGAAAGCTATAAGGATGGTAAGCTGCTGTTTCAGGGCGCCAAAGCCGGTGATAAAATTCAGGTAAACGACTTGTTGTGCATTATTGCGCCGGAGGGTTTTAAGATTGATGATATAGTAGCGGCTGCTAAAGGTGGTGGCGCACCTGCCCCAGTTGCTGAAGCACCAAAACAGGAAGTTCAGCCACAAGCAACAGCACCTGCACCAGAGGCCAAAGCTGCTCCACAACCCGAAGCGCAAAAAGTGGTAAACAATGGTCGCATCTTCGCTTCGCCGCTGGCCAAAAAGCTGGCAGAAGATAAGGGCATTGATCTAAAATATGTAAAAGGTAGTGGCGATAATGGCCGCATTACCAAGACGGATATAGAAGGCTACAAAGCACCCGCTGCTCCGGCTCCTGCTCCTAAAGCAGAAGAA
Source organism: uncultured Chitinophagaceae bacterium (assembly GCA_964242675.1). GTDB lineage: Bacteria > Bacteroidota > Bacteroidia > Chitinophagales > Chitinophagaceae > JAZKFT01. The sequence continues at coordinate 7,582 of CAXTDG010000092.1, read as the reverse complement.
GCAAAAGCACCCGCCGCTGCTCAACCTGCTAAGGCTGCTCCTATGCCAACAGTTCCAGCTGGTCAGGAGCGTTTTGAGGAAGTACCGGTTTCGCAAATGCGGAAGGTAATTGCCCGCCGCCTGAGCGAAAGCCTGTTTACGGCGCCGCATTTCTACATTACTGTGAGTATCGATATGGATGCTGCCGTAGCGGCCCGCACCAAAATCAATGAAACGGCTCCGGTAAAAATCAGCTTTAATGATATTGTGCTGAAAGCTGTGGCTATGTCGCTGAAGCAACATCCTAAAGTGAATAGCAGCTGGCTAGGTGATAAAATCCGCACTAATTACCATGTAAATATTGGCGTAGCCGTAGCAGTAGATGAAGGACTGCTAGTACCTGTGGTTCGCTTTGCTGATAGCAAAAGCCTGAGCCAGATCTCAGTAGAAGTAAAGGATTTTGCCAAGAAAGCAAAAGACAAAAAGCTGCAACCTGCCGATTGGGAAGGCAGCACTTTTACTATTAGCAATCTGGGTATGTTTGGAGTAGATGAATTTACTGCCATTATCAATCCGCCTGATGCCTGTATCCTTGCTATAAGCGGTATTCAACAAGTACCGGTAGTAAAAAATGGAGCTATTGTTCCTGGCAACGTAATGAAAGTAACGCTTAGCTGCGACCACCGGGTGGTAGATGGCGCTACGGGTGCCGCCTTCCTGCAAACCGTAAAAAGCTTGCTGGAAGAGCCTTTGCGGATGTTGGTATAATCGAAATGAAATGTAAGAATACAAATCCCGGTGCTTAAAACACTGGGATTTTTTATTGCCTCAACTACAATGCAAGACATCCTTTTAAACAAATTTATCGGATGGATTTTCTTTCATTACCAGCAGTATTATTTAGCTATTATCTAAATAACATTGCTAGTTGCCTTTATTAATTTAAGAAAGGTCATACTAAACGCTCCATTATATTCCGTTAATATTCTTTTTCAGCAAAAAATTTAATCGGCATATAATTCGATTATTAGTTTTCTTTGCAGTGCTGAAATAATCAGCCACCCTATCAAAGTTTTTAGAAAAACGAAATGAAAAAAACCAACATCATATCAGTTGCTACCAAACTGGTGTTGCAGGCCTTACGGCTTGAGGTTTTTATTCCGGTATACTCCGGAAGTTTTTGCCGCTGGCCATTGCCACTGGTAGTGCGACGTTGATACCATATCGTCCCTTTTTGCGTTCGGGCAATTGATTTACCTCAATTGTAGCATCCTTAACCCTGAATGGTTCGTAGCTATTCTGCTTTTTTCGTTTTTACTTTTCACTTTTTACTTTCTACTGACATGTTACCTGGTTTTCAAATCATACTGGCAAACGCTTCTCATATCGATTTTGCCGGAATTATTTGCGAAGAATACGAATCCTCAGCCAAGGCCCGTGGTACCGGCATTGCCAAGCGTAATCCTGATTATGTAAAGCAAAAAATGCTGGAAGGCAAGTCGGTTATTGCATTTGACGATAACGGCGTGTGGGCTGGTTTTTGCTATATTGAAACTTGGAGCCATGGCCAATACGTGGCCAATAGCGGCCTGATTGTATCGCCTAATTTCCGTAAGGCTGGTTTGGCAAAAGCAATTAAATCGAAGATTTTTGAACTGAGCCGGGAGAAATATCCCAACGCTAAAATCTTCGGGTTGACTACTGGTTTGGCGGTAATGAAAATCAATAGCGATTTGGGATATGAACCCGTTACTTATAGCGAATTGACTCAGGACGACAACTTTTGGGCTGGCTGCAAAAGCTGCGTAAACTTCGACATACTGACCATGAAGGAACGTAAAAACTGCCTTTGCACCGCAATGCTTTTCGACCCCGAAGAGCAAAAGGCCAAAGAGGAAGAGGCAAGAAAATTAGCTGAAATAAGGGCTAAAGCTGAAAAAGTGGAAGAATCGGTTTCGCTGAAACAACGCAGCCTGCTGAAATCATTTTTCAGTGTTGATGGTAGCCGTGCTGTAAAAAGCCGCAAGCGTAAATCGCTGTTGTTGCAGTTTTTACACCTGTAATAAAGTTCGCCTGTTTAATTGTTTAAAAGTTCACTTGTTCTGAAGGTTGAGCTTGCAAAGCAAAATGTAAACAGGGTTGAATTTTGGGAGGTTCGTAAGTTGTTTTAAACTTAACCTGCTTTCCAGACGCATCAGAAACTTACCAATTTATTTTACTGTTTAAAATTAATATCGGGTAAACAAGTGAACTTGTAAACCCGTGAACTTATAAAGAATGAAGAAAGTAGTTTTAGCGTATAGTGGCGGATTAGATACCACGTATTGTGCTATTTACCTCAGCCGTGTAAAGGGCATGGAAGTACATGCTGTTACTATTAATACCGGTGGTTTTTCGGAAGAAGAAATAGAAGCCATTGGTCATCGGGCTAAAACGCTGGGCGTAGCTTCTTTTAAAGCCATTGACGTAACCAAAGAATACTACGATACCTGCATTAAATACCTGGTGTTTGGTAATGTGTTGAAGAATGCAACCTATCCACTGAGTGTAAGTGCCGAACGCATGGTGCAAGCCATAGCCGTGGCCCGTTACGCAAAAACGGTAGATGCCGATGCTATTGCCCACGGCAGTACCGGTGCTGGCAACGACCAGGTTCGTTTCGATATGGTGTTCCAAAGCGAACTGCCGAACTTAGAAATCATTACGCCTATCCGGGACATGCAACTGAGCCGGGAAGCGGAAATCGATTTTCTGAAAGCACAGGGCGTGGAAATGAGTTTTGAAAAAGCGCAATACAGTATTAATAAAGGTTTGTGGGGAACCTCCGTTGGTGGTAAGGAAACGCTGAACAGCAAAGACTATTTACCTGAAACTGCCTGGCCTACGCAGGTGAGTAAAACTGAAGCAGAAAATATTAGCCTTCAGTTTTTGAAAGGTGAATTGGTTGCGGTGAACGATAAATTTTTTCAACATCCGGTCGAAGCCATTCAATACCTGCAAAGCATTGCCCAGCCATTTGGTATTGGCCGGGATATACATGTAGGTGATACCATCATTGGCATTAAAGGTCGGGTAGGTTTTGAAGCGGCTGCGCCAATTGTTATTGTAAAAGCACATCATCTGTTAGAGAAACATACACTTACCAAATGGCAGTTGTACTGGAAAGAACAACTAAGCATCTGGTACGGCAACTGGCTGCATGAAGGCCAAATGCTAGACCCAACCATGCGGAATATTGAGAAGTTTTTACAGGATACCCAACTAACTGTTAGCGGAAAAGTGTTTGTAACCCTGCAACCCTATCGCTATACCATTACAGGTATTGAAAGTGAGCATGACTTGATGAGCAGCAAGTTTGGTAGCTATGGCGAAATGAACAAAGGATACACCGGTGATGATGTAAAAGGCTTCGCCAAAATCTTCGGTAACCAGACTTCCATTTTCAATAAAGTAAATAGCCCCGACCTGCACCAACTGAAAAAGGAGCATGAAAATGATTAAGGTTGGCATCGTCGGCGGCGCAGGCTACACCGGCGGCGAACTACTTCGCCTGCTGATAAATCACCCTGAAGTAGAGATTGGTTTTGTGCAAAGCAATAGCCAGGCAGGCAAACCAGTTTCATCAACTCATGGAGATTTATTAGGCGATATTGACCTGAACTTTTCCGCTGACATCAATGGTGCGGTTGATGTGCTATTTCTCTGCGTTGGTCATGGTGATGCACGGAAATTTTTGGAAGCAAATACCGTAACACCACACATCAAAATCATTGACCTGTCACAAGATTTTCGCTTGACAGCAAAAGCAAATTTTGGAGAAAGACAGTTTGTATATGGTTTACCGGAATTGAATAAAAAGCAAATTAAAACCGCCAGCAATATTGCTAATCCCGGTTGTTTTGCTACCTGCATTCAGTTAGGATTATTGCCACTGGCAAAAGCGGGTTTACTTACTCAAAAAGTGCATACAACCGGTATCACTGGTAGCACCGGCGCTGGACAAGGTTTATCCCCAACATCCCATTTTAGCTGGCGGGCAAATAATATCCAGGCTTATAAAACATTGACCCATCAGCACTTGGGAGAAATTAATCAATCCTTAATGATTGCTGCAAGTACCGATACCAAACCACAGATATCATTTGTCCCTTGGCGTGGTGATTTTACCCGTGGTATTTATGTAAGTTCTGTTGTAGAAACAGACATTTCAATAGAAGAAGCAATTACACTATATAAAGATTTTTATACATCACACCCATTCACCATTGTAAGCGATAACCCTATTAATTTAAAGCAGGCAGTAAATACCAACAAATGCCTCATTCAACTGGAAAAAGTAGAAGGCGAATTAGTCATTCACTCCACCATCGACAACCTGTTGAAAGGCGCCAGTGGACAAGCTGTTCAGAATATGAACCTGATGTTTGACTTAGATGAAACAACTGGTTTGAAGCTGAAGAGTATTGGCTTCTAACGGTTAGTAAAAAATTGTTCTTTGATATATTTGAGGGGATAATATCCGCTGATTACAAAAGATATTTAAGGAAATCTATTTTAGTCTTTGATAGTTTTGAAGCATGCAATACCCAAAGTATCAAGCGCTCACAACTAAGCCTGATTTTACTGGTTTTTCTTTCATCAGTATGGGACCAAAAGGTAATTTTGAAATAGAAGTGCAGTTTACTTTTATCCTACAAAATGAAGATTCAATTTTTTATAATTTGGGATTTGGTACAATTGCTAAAAACGGAGAACTGAACGATGCAGTTGTTTTGAATAATGGCGACAGAGATAAAATTCTTGCAACAATTGTAGGTTTCATTGTTATCTTTTTTGAGCAATATCCAACAGCATCTATTTTCTTTTCAGGTAGCACGCCAGCACGTACTCGTCTTTATCGTCGAGCTATTACACTTAATCTGAAGGAATTACAACGGGATTTTGAAATCATCGGAATTCCATCCAACTCAGATGAAAAACCTAATCTTTTTGTAAGGGGTAAAGAATACTTGGCTTTTTTGGTTAGAAAATATCAGTAAGTTTGACGTATGAAACACACTAAAGAGAAATATTATTATTCACCTGAAACTGGGATGAAGCTTCTTATTAGTGAAGAGTTGGACGAACGCATGAAGGAAGACCTCTTTCCTGAAAAGACGGCAAAGGCAAAAGAGATTCTATCTAAAATAGACCTTAGCCAGCTAAAAGCGGTTGGTAGAAAAAAGTAACTCCCTCATAATATTATAGCTTTTATACAGCAACCACCTCATCAGGTGGTTTTTTTTATTACCTGCATGTAGCAAACATGCAAACCCGTGAACTTTCGACTATGAAACTTTTCAACGTGTACCCGCTCAACAACATTGCCATCGTAAAAGCCGAGGGCAGCTATGTGTGGGACGACAAAGGCCAGCAGTATCTCGATTTTTATGGCGGTCATGCCGTTATCAGCATCGGCCATACACAGCCGCATTGGGTAAAGCGATTGGAAGACCAATTGCACCAGATTGCCTTTTACAGCAATTCGGTTATCATGCCCATTCAGCAGCAACTGGCCGAAAAATTAGGCCAGGTAAGCGGCCGACCCGATTACCAGTTATTCCTGTGCAACAGCGGCGCTGAAGCCAATGAAAATGCTATCAAACTAGCTTCCTTCACCAATGGTCGAAAAAAAGTAGTTGCCTTTTCAAAAGCCTTTCACGGACGTACTTCTTTGGCTGTAGCCGTTACGGCCAATCCGGCCATCGTCGCCCCGGTAAATGAAACCGAAAATGTTCATTTCCTGCCCTTTAACGACGAAGCAGCTTTACAAGAATATTTCAACGAAAATGGCTCCGAAATATCCTCTGTCATCATCGAAGGCATCCAGGGTGTAGGGGGTATCAACGTCGCAACTGATTCTTTCCTGAAACTACTTCGCCAGTTGTGTACGCAGCACGGAGCATTCCTTATTGCCGATAGCGTTCAGTGCGGTTACAGCCGCAGCGGCAAGTTCTATTCGCATGACCACAGCGGCATCAGCGCCGATATTTATACCATGGCCAAAGGTATGGGCAATGGTTTTCCGGTGGCCGGCATCAGCATTGCGCCACACATTCCAGCCAGGCATGGCATGTTGGGCACCACGTTCGGTGGCAATCCGCTGGCCTGCGCCGCCGCTCTCGCCGTGCTGGAAGTAATCGAGCAGGACAACCTCATGCAGAATGCTACCACCGTCGGCAATTACCTCATGACCGAACTTAAGAAAATCCCTGCCCTGCAAAACGTTCGGGGCTGTGGACTCATGATTGGTTTCGACGTACCAGACGAACACAAAGATTTAAAAAAGAACCTGCTCTCAAAGCATCATATTTTCACCGGCGAGGCCAAGCCAAATGTTATTCGTTTGCTGCCTTCGCTGGCCATCACCCAAGCACAAGCCGACGTGTTATTGAATGCCATTAAGCAGGAAATTAGCGAGTAAATTTTGGGGTGTCCCATTGCGCCCTATTAGTCCCTAATAACCAAACAGCTAAAATGTAGCGCAAAGGGCCGGGCTATACGTTCCAAGTCCGCAGCGCCGTTTTTACTTCCCAGCTTCGCTCATTCCATTTTTGCTCCGGCGCTTTAAGGGCTTTCCACTACTATCCCTCACCCAAATTTTAATCTTTGCTCTCTTTCTGTTCTTTGCATTCGCTTTATTTCCAAATCACTTTCATTGCAAGTCACAATTGCTTTTGAAGAGATGCCCCTCTCCCTCGGAGAGGGGTTAGGGGTGAGGTCGGGCATAAGAATAGGCTGAGCAAAAAAGTATCTTTCAACCATTTATCAACCAACTTGTTTTTCTAACTACATGAAAAACTTTGTTTCTGTAAACGACGTTCCTGATATCAATGCCCTTGTAAAAAAGGCGTTGGAGTTTAAAGCCAATCCTTTGTCTGCAAAGCATTTGGGTCAAAACAAACGTATCGGTCTGCTATTCCTCAATCCATCTTTACGTACTCGTTTGAGCACACAGGTAGCCGCACAGCAACTTGGCATGGAAGCCATCGTTTTCAACGTAGACAAAGAAGGTTGGGCGCTGGAATTTGAAGAAGAAGCCATCATGAGTGGCAGTACAGTCGAGCATGTAAAAGATGCCGCTCCCGTCCTCGGCAACTACTTCGATATTTTGGCCATGCGTACATTCCCTTCCCTCAAAAACAAGGACGAAGATTACAGCGAATTATACATCAACCAGTTCATCAAATATGCTGGAGTACCAGTCGTAAGTTTGGAAAGTGCAACGCTCCACCCACTCCAATCCTTAACCGACATTATCACCATTGTAGAGAACGAAGAAGCCCAACAGAAAGGTACCTCTGACGGGACTGCCGTCTCTCCATTAGAACCTATCGAAACACAGCAACCCACTGGTAAGAAACCAAAAATTGTTTTGACTTGGGCACCGCATGTAAAACCTTTGCCCCAATGCGTAGCCAACAGTTTTGCCCAATGGGTAAATGCTTGGGGCGAAGCCGATTTTGTTATCACCCATCCGGAAGATTATGAGTTGGATGAAAAATATACCAAAGGCGCCACCATTACCCATAACCAGGAGGAAGCCTTAAAAGATGCCGACTAT
>CAXTDG010000091.1:0-10923 GCA_964242675.1 uncultured Chitinophagaceae bacterium | reverse complement strand
CGCGCCCGACAGATAGCTACTGACACCTGCACTACGCTGGATTATTTTTTGCAGCAGGAAAGCCTCTCTGCCGCTTCGCCTGAACTACTGAAAAAATTTGCTGCGCTGGATGATTATGATGTGCTAATGGCTATTAAGCAATGGCAAAATCATCCGGATAAAGTGTTGATTATTCTGTGCAACTGCATGATTAACCGGCGCCTGCTCAAAGTGAAATTTCTGCCACCCGAAGCTATTGAAGATGAACTAGCTTCCATGCAACAGGAAACTGCAAAGCGACTGAATCTTACCAAAAACGAATGTGAGTTTCTGGTATTTTCCGGCCACGTAACTAATACTACTTACAACACTAAAGACGAACGCATTCAGATCCTTTTTAAAAGCGGTGAGGTAAAAGATATTTCGGAAGTAGATAATGCACTGATACAACAAAGCCTGGCTGCTACCGTAAGCAAACATTATATCTGTTACATCGATCATCGGGTATAGTTAATACCCATACTTCCCTTTCCATTTTTCCCGCAAAAATTTTCTCAGTTCTTCTTCTCTTGCATTTTTACCAGGTGTGTAAAATGCTGTGCCAGCCAGCTTTTCAGGCAAATATTCCTGCTCAATAAAATTACCTTCACCCATATGGCTGTACTGATAATTCTTGCCATAGCCCTGGTCCTTCATCAGGCGTGTCGGTGCATTTCGCAGGTGCAGCGGTACAGGTAGATCGCCTTGACGACGAACCGCATCTAATGCCTGATTAATAGCCTCGTAACTGGCATTGCTCTTGGGCGATGATGCCAGGTAAGTAACGCATTGGCTCAGAATAATCCGAGCTTCTGGGTAACCAATTTTATTCACAGCTTCAAAGCAGGCATTCGCCATTACAATTCCGGTTGGGTTAGCATTGCCCACATCTTCAGAAGCAAAAATCACCATGCGGCGGGCTATAAATTTTACATCTTCCCCACCCTCAATCATACGAGCCAGCCAGTACACGGCTCCATTGGGGTCGCTGCCCCGCATACTTTTGATGAAGGCGCTAATGATGTCGTAGTGCTGTTCGCCTTGCTTATCGTACAACGCTATACGTTGCTGAGCGGTTTGAACTACCAATTCATCTGTAATTAAAAGCGGTTGCTTTTCAGAAGTATTCCCAGCAGTTGCTACCAGTTCCAGTAGGTTCATCAGTTTACGGGCATCGCCACCACTTAGTCTAATCAGGGCTTCTGTTTCTTTCAGTTCAATGTTCAATTCCACTAATACAGAATCTTTATCAATTGCAGTATGTAGCAGCTTTATTAAATCTTCCTGACTTAGTGCTTTCAGCACAAAAACCTGGCAGCGGCTTAATAAAGCACTATTTACTTCGAAAGAAGGGTTTTCAGTAGTGGCACCAATCAGCGTAATTGTCCCTTTTTCTACTGCCCCTAATAAGGCATCTTGCTGATTTTTATTGAAGCGATGAATTTCATCAATAAACAATACTGCACCAGTTTGGCGCTTCGCCAGTTCTATCACTTCCCGCACTTCTTTTACTCCGCTACTTATAGCACTCAATGTATAAAAAGGCTGCTCCAGTTCGTTAGCAATTACCCCCGCCAGCGTTGTTTTCCCAACTCCTGGTGGGCCCCACAAAATCATAGATGGAATAGATCCATTTGCGAGTGCATTTTGTAAAATACTGCCCTTCCCCGTAAGATGCTCCTGCCCTACTATATCAGCCAATGTTTGTGGTCGCATCCGTTCTGCCAGTGGTTCCATTGCGTAAAAATAACAATAGTCCACAGTCAGCAGTTAGTAGAACTGATAATTCGTCATTGCTGGGTTTCGCATCACTGGTGGCCCGGTTCTGCGGTTTCTTTTTGAGCCAGGCTATAACTACTCCGGTTGAACCTATGCGGCGATAGCACCATTCAACAGTTGTCTATCTATTAGGCTTTACTGATGCAAAGCATGAAGCAATTAAACATTCTTCGTTTTCCCGCTGACTTACGACTGATGACTGTCGACTTATCTTTACGCTATGTTTTACGAGTTCAATAGTCATCGGCCTGTCGTTCATCCATCATCATTTGTTCATCCGCAGGCAGCCGTTACCGGGCAGGTAATTATTGGCCGGGATGTATATATTGGTCCGGGTGCAGCCCTTCGTGGCGATTGGGGGAAAATCATTATTGAAGATGGTTGCAATGTGCAGGAAAACTGTACTATTCATATGTTCCCCGGTGTAATGGTTTTGCTAAAAGAGGGTTCTCACATCGGGCATGGTGCTATTATTCATGGAGCTACTATTGGCCGCAATTGCCTGGTAGGAATGAATGCTGTTATAATGGATAATGCTATTATCGGTGATGAGAGCATTATTGGGGCACTCAGTTTTATAAAGGCTGGTGAGCAGATTGCCCCTCGTAGCCTGATGGCCGGTAATCCAGCTAAACTATTGAAACCCGTAAGCGATGAAATGCTGGCCTGGAAAACAGAAGGCACTAAATTGTACCAACAACTACCATATAATATGCAGCAGCACTGGCAACCTTGCGAACCTTTAACTGAACTACCAGATTCAGATACTACATTACCATCTGTGTTATCAGATTATAAGGCGTGGCAGCAGTCTAAAACATAGAATTCTCTTAATTGAGACTTCGGTAAAATAATAAAGCTATTTACTAAAGGAACATTTATACCAACTAATACATTGTAAATACTCTGATTGCCTTTTTAATTAGGAGAATCCTTTGTAAAATTTGTTTACATCTAGTGGTTAATAGCTAAAATCAATTATTGCTGATTGCAAAACGATTCAAATACAAAAAAGCCATTCCAATAAAGGAATGGCTTTCAGTTTTATAACTATTTAACTAGGATCTGAATAATAGATTACTGTACAATGAATTTCTCAATAAATCTTTCTTCACCCACTATTGTTTGCAACATATATACACCTTTTGATAAGGTAGAAATATTGTAGCTAAACCGGGATACACCTGCAGAAGCAGTGCTGGTTTTGCCGAATACTTTCATACCTGTAGCGTTGTAAATAGTAGCTGTGATAGTTTGAGATTTGTAAAGTGATACTTCGCCTGTTACGATGTTGGTACCTGAAATCAGGTTTTGGAACAACGTTACATTGTTTTTACCACCACAGGAAGACAAGAAGCGTACAATTGGTGAATACTTCACATCACCATTCCTAGATACACCTTTAATACGATAGTAGTTAGTTATACCTGTTTTGGTATCAGTAATGCTATAGCTATTGGTGCCTGCTGAAGTTGCTCTGATTGTAGTGAGTGTAGTAAAGTTTCTACCATCATAGCTTTTTTCTACTACAAACTCATCTCCTAACTCAACTCCTGTTACATCCCACGATAACACAGCTTTACAATCGCCTGCTGATGTTACAGTTGGTCGTTCAAAACCAAGTGGCAGAACAGTTGGGTCAGTTACGCAAGAAGCCATATCGGTACGGATAGTAGCAGTAGCAGCAGGTATGGTATTAACAAGAGTAATAACACCTGTTGCAGGGTTGATTTTGTAATACTTTTTAGTGTACACATTCACACCATACATGAAAGCATCAGCCCCATACATTATACCACCAAAATTGTCCTGTCCGGCATTTGTAAATTCGGTTGTATTCTCAGCTCCATAGCAAGATAAAACGTATGTATTCAGATCTATTGTAACCAGTGTTCCGGCTACCAGATTTGCAGAATTGGTATAAATTCCGTACGAAACTAACTGGCCAGTTGTAGGGCTAACAGCCCAGTCAGCATATGAACGGAAACAAGTTAAGTTAACTGCGTTATAAGTGTAAGGAATTGACCGGTTAGGGTTGGTGGTTAATGTATCAGTTCTTTGAATCCTAGATACAAACAGCTGTCCATTTGCAGTTGCAGCGAAATAAAAAGTACCTGTTGAATTCATTGTTCCTACAGCTGTGCTAAGGTCTAGTGCAGGTGAAGCTGGACGGATCAAATAACCAAGAATTTGAGTAACTCCATTTGCTCCGAAGCGGAAGAACTTAATAGTATCGTTGATGCAGGAACCTGGGTTAGTGTTATCATCCCTCCTATATATAAAACCATATCCAAAACCATCTAGTTTAGAAATACCTATAGCATTTACTTCTATGGTATCTGGAGTAGTAAATAAAGGAACAGGATTAATAGTACCGGCCTGGTAGTTTGAGAAGGTATAAACACCGTGTGGGTTTTTTGTACAGTTGGTTCCTTGTTTGTAACTGATCAAATAGGATGCATTTGTCATACTACAATTGAAAGTTGCAGGCGGCATAGAACCGGTAACACAGCTACCCAAATCTGTACGCATTGGGCTCGTAGTAGGTGTACCACTACCATTGGCAGGAATAGTAGATACTAACGTAACAGCACCTGTTGTAGGATTGATTCTATAATAACGTCTGGTGTTTACATTTACGCCATACATATTTCCATCTGTGCCAAACATGATACCACCAAAATTGTCTTGTGCAGCATCGGAAAAAGTTCCAGTAGTTTCTGTAGCTGGAAGACAGTTTAGGACTGCATTAACTGTAGGAGCATTCAAATCTATAGTCATCACCGTTCCTGTAACCTGATTGTTGGCATTTACTGAAATTCCATACGTGTACAAAGTATTAGTTCCCGGCATAAAAGCCCAGTCACCAAAGTTTTTGCCACCGCAATTATTTATAACCGTCCTGTAGGTAGCAGTTAGCGGGCCAGTACCGCCAGCAAGTACTGCTACATTAGCAATTCTTCCAACGGACAAATTACCATTGATAAGAGCACCGTAGTAATAGGCTCCATCAGCACCCATTGTACCAAGTGCAGTATTAAGTACATAACCAGAAGGCTGCGGGATATAACCTACTTGTTGTACCACGCCATTAGCACCAAAGCGAATAAGCTTTACTGTATCATTAATACAAGAGCCTGGAGTAGTGTTGTTGTCTCTCCTATACCAAATTGCGTAGCCTCTGCTATCCATAGGGTTTAAGCCAATCCCTTGCACTTCTATTGAATCGGGAGTAGTAAATAATGGGGTAGTTGAGAGTGTACCTGTTACGCTAGTTGTATACACACTGTAAGGTGCAACGGTGCAGTTAGTACCATTTTTAAACCCAATTACATAACTTGGATTGGTGGTACTACATGGGAATGGGGTTGTTTGGCTAAAAGCCACTGTACAGCACAAAATGGCGCACAGAAAAGAGATAAAATTTTTGTTCATACACTGATGTTTGATAAATAATTTGAAGTGGTCTTTTAGGATAGTAGCTATAGCACTAACCAACAGACTATTGGATTATTTTCAAATCATTCACAGGTATGGATATAGGTTCAGGCTGCATATTAGATATGCGGAGCCACTAGTTTTTTCTTTTCAAAATATTGGGAGATATAAGGCGGGGCTTAGAGTATTAGTCGCAAACAATGAGATCAAAACAATAACAGAACAAACCTAAAGTGTTTAGTCGTAATTCTTAAATTTTTTAGACACTTTTTTTGCGCAATTCCGTAAAGAATTACAAAAACCTAACCGAATTTATGCTTTTGAGCAATAATTGAACATTCGAAGGAGTTTTAAAACGCTATTTAACTTATACCATATAATTTATCAGAACAATTTCTAACTGATAAATGCTGCACCAAAATACATATTATTAATTATAAAAGCTTTTAAATGATTCGTAAACAGGCATAATCAGTAAGTATTTAATCATTTACAAATACCGGTTTCGAGATTCAATATACTAAACCCTTTTTCTATCGCAAAACTATTTTGCAAAATAACAGCCAACAACTCTTTGCCATATAGAGCATATAGTGGCAAAAAGTTGTTTATCCGCTCTTGCAAATTGTTATTTGGCACTATGCATTTCCGTATGGTTTGAAGTTGCCGTTGCCGGTCGGTATGGTGACGTTTTTCGGCTTTCAACATTTTATTTTCCAACTTATGTAGTTGTTGCAACATGCGGGCATGCAAGGCTGCCACATGTGCTTGCAACGTAGGGTCAATTTGGGCAACCGTTTGCTGAAGTCCTGTATATATTTCATTAACGGCTGCTGCTTCTGTATCCAGTTTAAGGCGGTGTACCGTATTTTTTTCAATTAAAATTTGCAACTGTTCTTTCTCCGGCAAAAAAAGCTGCTCAGTAGTAAGCTGTAGTTTTTGTACAAGTTCAGCTACCCTTTTGTCTAAAATAAGGAATGAGTTGCGTAAAATCAGTACCGGATAGGGCACCTGCAAGGCGTTAAACATTTCTTTCAGTTCTAACCAGTAGGCCAGTTCGCCGCCGCCGCCTATGAATGCTATGTTCGGCAAAATCATCTCCTGAAAAACACCTCTCAAAATAACATTGGCACTAAACCGCTTCGGATGCCGGTGCAGTTCATCCAATATTTCTGATTCGGTAAATATTTTTTCCAGCGCAGTTACATAATACCGCTTTTGGCCGGTTTTAGTATCTGTTCCGGCTTCTATGCGTTCTCTGGCACCACTATCGTCCAGGTAAAATAAATTTACTTCCCGCCCCCCAGCCTGCACTTTGTAATGTTCTGAAAGCCGCTGGGTGGTTTCGCTAACCAGCTTATTGCTAAACTGTTCCGTCAACTCTTTTTTTACTACTGGCTCAAAAAGCCTTTTTAATTCAGTATTATCCGGTATTAATATCAGCAAGCCGTATTCTTTGAACAACTCATTTACCAGGTACAGTGTAGCCTCTTGTATATTCGAATGCTGTTCGTACGCCTGCTGGCAAAGCTGTATCATTTCTTTACCATAAGGCAGGTGGCCAAACTCGCCTTCCAGCCTTTTAGTTATCTGATCCAGTCCTTTGGTATTCATTCTACCAATAGCTCCCCGCTGATCCGTTTGCCACTCCAGTTTTTCTCCATTAATAAAAATGTGACCCAATTCATCCAAGTCAGCGTCTTCGCTACCCATGTAGTAAACAGGTACAAAATGGTATTGCGGCAATTGCTGTTTTAAAAAAAGAGCCAACTTAATGGCATGAAGAATCTTGTAAACGAAATACAGGTGCCCCGTAAAAATATTAGGCTGATGAGCCGTTGTAATTGTAAAAGTGTTTTCGTTCAACAGGTTGCTCAGGTTCTCTTCCTGTAACTGGGTAAGTTCGTAACCATCATATTGTTTTCTAAGTTCGGCTACCAGCGTTTTCCGATTAGTGGGGTACTGCTTTCGGGCTGCTATGGCAGCTTCCATTCCTTCTATAGATACAGTATGTTGATAAAAAGGGCTAAGTTGCTCATTACCTGCTAAATAATCTAAGGCTATTTTGGAAAAGGCGTTCGTTTGCTGATAAGGAATATAACTACAAGATGCGTTCATGTGAAGGAAGACGTTTCGAAATTCAAAGTTTTGCCAGCAAACCTCCACCTTTTTTAAGATAATGAACATTTACTTTATCAATGTAGGTGCTGTATCATTTACCCGGAGAATTATAAAAACCAGGCTATTTTAGACGAAATGGCTTTAGCTAATGCTTATTGCTTGTCGCTTTCAGCCGCCCTGGCTTCTACTTCAAACTTATTATTATAATAGCCTTTGCGCCAGCTTTCCAATAGGTACTGGGCTAAAAACCGCCAACAGCCTAACCGTCGGTACTGCTCCACATGCATAAGTTCGTGCCGCATCAGGCGGGGGTTGCGCAGAAATTCTTCTTTAGTAATATTCCAGAGGTGGATGGTATTGCCAAAGACAATGGCAACTGCGTAGGCTTTCATGATGCGGCAGGCCGTTTTGGCCCGCCAGCTATTTTCTTTTAAATACACACCGAGTGGTAAAGGCAACGGTTGAGACATAAATCAAAAGACGATTGTAAATGTAAAAGTCTGCGTTTTTGCTTTTGAAAGCAGGAAAGAGTTGTCTATAGAACTCTACCTTATTTTTCTCCTTTTTCAGCCCTATATTTGCAGCCAAATTGAAAAACAGGATATGTGTTTTAGGTTGCCCAAACGCTTGCTGGTAGCGGTTTTCAGCTTTTTTTTATTGCTAAATGTTTCTTCTGTGCTGGCACAGGATCAACGGCCCGATTCGCCTCTTCCTGAGGCAGAAGGCAAAGATTCGCCTGCGCATGAAAAAGAAAAAGGCCTAAACCCCGGTGACATTCTGATGGAGCACATCAGCGATAACCACTCATTCCACTTTTTCGATTTTGGTGGTGAAAGCTATGCTATACCATTGCCGGTTATTCTGTATTCTCCTGCAAAGGGTTTGTCTCTTTTTTCCTCTTCCCGGTTCGAGCATGGCCATGCAGAGTACAATGGCTATAAACTGAACGAGAAAAATAAAGTAGAGTCAACAGATGGTGCCGAGGTATATGATTTCTCGATGACCCGTAATGTGGTGCAGATGCTACTATCATTGCTTATTCTGGTAGTAGTTATGATCAGCATTGCCAAAAAGTACACCCGCAATGGTCATAAGGTAGCACCCAGTGGTTTTCAGGGGGCTATTGAGCCGGTTATCACTTTTGTGCGGGATGAAGTAGCCAAGCCTAACCTGGGGTATGCGTATGAAAAATACATGCCGCTGCTACTTACCGTTTTCTTCTTTATTCTCATCAACAATATTTTTGGGTTGATACCCGGTTCGGCTAATGTAACCGGCAATATTGCTTTTACTATTGTATTATCTGTCATTTCTTTTCTCGTTATTTTATTTAGTGGCAACAAGCATTATTGGGGTCATATTTTCTGGCCTCCGGTACCGCATGGTGTAAAGCTGATTTTGATACCGGTGGAAATCCTGGGAATTTTCACCAAGCCCTTCGCCCTCATGATTCGTTTGTTTGCCAACATGGTAGCAGGCGACATGATGATTACCTGTCTGATTTTGCTCATCTTCATTTTTGCCGGATTGAGCAAAGGTGCTGGTATTGGTTTTGCCCCGGTTTCTATTGCTTTTACGGTATTTATTTACATGATTGAGGTGTTAGTAGCCTTTATTCAGGCTTTCATCTTTACCAACCTTACTGCTGTTTTCATTGGTCAGGCCCGTGAAGGTGAACACAACCACGATGAGATACATG
Source organism: uncultured Chitinophagaceae bacterium (assembly GCA_964242675.1). Classification (GTDB taxonomy): domain Bacteria; phylum Bacteroidota; class Bacteroidia; order Chitinophagales; family Chitinophagaceae; genus JAZKFT01. The sequence goes on along the minus strand of CAXTDG010000091.1, from coordinate 1,868 downwards.
CCTAAAAGTTGTCAGTAAGCCAGTTATCAGTGGTCAGGCATAAAGGTTAACTTTTCTTACTAATTTCCTAACTGCCAACTGATTTCTAACCTCTGATTTCTAAAAATTCTTTTTTTCATTTTTATAAACAAACACGTGTTATGACAACTATGTCTATTTTGCTGGACGGCTTAGCCAACTTTGGTGGTGCTATCGGCTCTGGCCTAGCGGCTATTGGTGCTGGTATTGGTATTGGCCAAATTGGTAAGGGTGCTGTAGAAAGCATTGCCCGCCAGCCTGAAGCAGCCAATGACATTCGTGCCAACATGATCCTGACTGCGGCGTTTATTGAGGGTGTTGCCCTGTTTGCCGTTATCGCAGGTCTGCTTGCTATCTTCATCAAATAAGTAGCAACGGTACAAACACTAAGCTGCTGTTTCTAAAGCACAGGGCGGAGGAAACGGCAGCTATTTATAAAACTAATTAGTATAATAATCATGGAACTGGTTGAACCCGGCTGGGGCATCATTGCCTGGATTATGATTATTTTATTCCTACTGTAAAAACGAACTGAAGAATAAGGATTAAAGCCTCAACATCAGAATTTTAAACCTTAGACTTTAAACTTTAAACTAAACGAGACTATGGAACTGTTACAGCCCGGCCTTGGTTTGCTGCTTTGGACACTGATTGCCTTCTTGGTGGTGTTCTTTATTCTGAAAAAATTTGCATGGAAGCCCATCCTTACTACTTTGAAGGAACGGGAAACGGGTATTGCTGATAGCATTGCTTTGGCCGATAAAGTGAAAGCAGAAATGGCGTTGTTGCAAAATGAAAATGAAGCCATGATGGCCAAAGCCCGTGAAGAACGTGCCCTGATGCTGAAAGAAGCCAAAGAAACAAGTGATAAAATGATTAATGCGGCGAAAGACCAGGCAAAGGCAGAAGCCGTAAAGATTATGGCCGATGCCAACCAGCAGATTCATAACCAGAAAATGGCTGCCCTAACCGATGTAAAGAACCAGGTAGGTAAACTGGTGGTAGAAGTGGCAGAAAAAGTGCTACGCCGGGAACTGGCAGATAAAGCAGGCCAGGATAAATTCATCAGCGAACTGGCTGGGAACATTAAACTGAATTAATTAAATGTACTGATTTGCTATCACGGCTAATATGCTGATTAGCCGTGTTGAAAATTCATCAGTACATAGTAAAAGAATAAAATTAATTGGGTGATTGCTAGTGATGTATTAGCACATCATCCCATTAGCAGATTAATAAACATGCAGAATCCCCGATTAGCTGGCCGCTACGCTAAAAGCCTGATAGACTTGGCAACCGAAAGAAACGAGCTGGAAAAAGTGTATGCTGATATGCAGTATATGGAAGCTGTTGGTAAAGCCAGCCCGGAGTTTTTGCGGCTAATGCGTAGCCCGGTAATTAAAACCGAGAAAAAACAGGCTGTATTAGATGCAGTGGCCAAGGGAAAACTTAGCCCTATTACAGAAGGTTTCAATAAACTGTTAGTAAGTAAGGGTCGGGAAAATGTGATTCCTGAAATTGCGGTAGCATTCATTGAGCAATACAACCTTCTAAAAGGCATAAATAAAGTAAAACTAACTACTGCCCAGCCTTTGAGCGATGCCGGACGAGAAGCTATCCTGAAAAAAGTGCAGGCCGATTCAGGAATGAAAACGATAGAACTGGAAACAATAGTGGACGAAAGCCTGATTGGAGGCTTTGTGCTGGAATACAATAATAATCTGGTAGATGCCAGCATCCTGCGGGATTTGAAAGACATCAAAAAGCAGTTCATGGGCAACGACTTTGTAACGAAGATTCAATAGCCTATTGGCTGACGAATATATTAGTGCTATGCGAAGGCTTCGGTC
>CAXTDG010000090.1:1194-10979 GCA_964242675.1 uncultured Chitinophagaceae bacterium | reverse complement strand
GGACACTGCACTAATTGAGCTAAACGATCCAGAAATGGTTAAAAGCGAGTTTTATGATGATAGTCTTCTCCGGGAATCTTTAGATGTTTTTAGAAAAAGTGCTTACCGTGGAAAAGCAGTGAAGGTGCACGGTGCCATGAGCCGGGTAATAGAAGCCTCTGTCTCCTCGGTAGATATCAATAAAGATTTTACTCTTGAAGATGATAGTAACAATCCATTTTCGATGCTTGAATTGTTGCAGTTGTCAATGCCTTGCCTAGAAGGAGATTCAGGCGGATCTGTACTACTGGATGGAAAAATTATAGGAATCATTGTAGGAAAAGACACTGACAATAGTTATGTGCTTCCCATTAGCCGGATTTTTTATTTTACTCAGATAAAACCCTTTTAAAATGAAACAAGCCCTAACCCTTTTCATAATCATTTTCTTTTCAGCAATTGTAAGTACCGGCTATAGCCAGGTGAAAAAAGCACCGGAAGCAGGTACGGCGAAAGCACCAGTGAAAACACTGAAAGAAATTTTTGAAACTTTAAAAAAACAAAACGCAAAGATAGTTGCAGGTGATGCCGGTAAGGCAACCTTTACGATAGAAGCATTTCCAGCAGATAAGCAGAAGGATGTAGAAATATTTAAAGGTAATGAAGGGGAGGTCGAGCCAACATCTGGAAATATGGTTAACGGAAATCTTGTTTTTGACTTGGCTGCTGATGCGGAAGTTCTTTCAAAAACAACATTTACGCTAAAAGATAAAACCGATGCTACAAACAGGTATATAATTCCCGGAGCTGTTAGCAAATCAGGTGATGAAGTCCCAAAGTTGCCGCCTTCAAAGTTGGACATTATCTCATCTGCCTTCGCAACTAATAGTGTGAAGCCATGCGATGATTGCGGGCCGGGAGATGTGATTTATGACAACATAAATAATACATTCACCAAAAATTCATGGGGTAAAGTCGGCAAACCGTTTATTTTTCAGATAAAGAATCTTAATCCCTTTCGGGACAGTGCTATTATCAGCTATGCTACGATGGATTATAATACTGAAGGAGTAGCTGCCATCATGAGTAAATTCGACCCCACTAATGCTGCTAAACTGGCTAACAGAGTAACACCAGTAGCGCAGAACTGCGATCAGTTATTAGCAGATGTTCTTTCACTCGGCAGCCAGATTACTACTATCAAGCAAATGCTTTCGGGCTTAAAGGAATGTGATGACTTATGCGACAAAGTAAAAGCCGTAGTTGATAAAACAAATGGCTTTTTTGCAAATTCGCCTTATAACTATAATGCTGCCGGTAACCAATCATTAGAACAGTTTCTATTTCAACAGTTAGCAGCTTGTACCAGTATTGATGCAAAACAACTTGAGATTGCTAAAACTGCTGTAATTGATTACTATTATTTCCGCACTATAAAAACGTATTTTAATTACCGGATACCCAAGCTTCAAAATGTGGATGAATATATCTTCAACATTTCCGTGCTTCCTAAAAAGGGCATTGTATCCAATTACATCATAGACCACCAGCCGGTATCCGTACCGTTGACCGATGGCTTCAAAGTAGATGCCAGCACCGGCTTGTTTGCTACCCGGCTCACTAACCAAAACTTCACATTAAAAGATAGTGCTGGTCGTTCAGAAACGATAAAGCAAATCATTCCTCAAGATAATGGCAAATGGGATTTTGGTGTGTCGGCACTGATGCATTTTTACCCAAGAATATCTCCCGACTTCAATATAGGTGCTAGTGCAGGAGTTGGCGTATCCATAGGTCCCAACCCAGCCATACGTTATTTGTCGGGTCTTAGTCTGTTAATCGGTAGAAGCCCACGCTTTGCTTTAACTTTTGGAACTACTATGGGTTTTGTAAACAGATTAGCTGAAGGATATAATGCAAATGACTATGTAAGAGCAGCCTCAAAAGATGACATTATAAAAAAAGTATTCAGGGCCAAAAACTTCTGGTCAATCACTTTTAATGTTCCCCTCTTTAAATCAACAGTAAATACAGCTACCGAGACAGCAGCCACTAAAGCAGCAGATACTGAAGAAAAATCTGACACTAAAACTGAAGGCAAACCAGAATCTTAAAATGTATGTAAGTAGCGCTGGGCACTGTCCAGTGCTATTTACATTTTACCTTTCCCTACTCAACGACATCGGCGCTGCACTTTCCTTTGCTCCTCTCACTTTATTCGGCGTGGCACTCATACTGAAATTCAGCACCGCACCTTTCATCAAATCTGCATGAGCTAGCCAGGTATTATCCCAGGGTTTGCTATTGAAAGTAAGGCTGCTCACATACTTATTCGTAGCACTATTTGCTGGAGCATTAATGACGATTTGCTTTCCATTTTCCAGGTTCACGGTTAACTTTTTAAATAGTGGTGCACCTAGTATGTATTGGCCGCTCACCGGGCAAACCGGGTAAAAACCCATGGCCGAAAACAGGTACCAGGCGCTGGTTTGGCCGTTGTCTTCATCGCCGCAGTAGCCATCAGGTGTAGGCTTGTACAGGCGGTTCATGGCTTCCCGGGCCCAGTACTGTGTTTTCCAAGGTTGTCCGGCCCAGTTGTACAAGTAAATCATGTGCTGGATGGGCTGATTGCCATGGGCATATTGGCCCATATTGGCAATCTGCATTTCCCGTATTTCATGTATCACGCCACCATAGTAGCTATCGTCAAACGTGGGCGGTTGGGAAAAAACAGAATCCAATTTAGCGGCAAATTGTTGCCGGCCACCCATTAGGTTCATCAGGCCCTGCACATCATGGAAAACGCTCCAGGTATAGTGCCAGCTATTGCCTTCGGTAAAAGCATCCCCCCATTTCTCCGGATTGAATGGCGATTGAAATTTACCATCCTGATTTTTCCCCCGCATAAAGCCGGTATAAGCATCAAACAGGTTGCGATAATTGAGGCTGCGTTGCTTATAAACTTCTATTTCTGCGACGGGTTTTCCTAAGGCTTTTCCTAATTGGTAAATGGCATAATCGTCATACGCATACTCCAGTGTGCGGGCCGCATTTTCATTAATCTTTACATCGTACGGTACATAGCCCAAGCTGTTGTAGTAAGGTGCACCTCTTCGGCCTACTGCATCTACCGGGCCTTCATTATTAGCACCGTGTTTCAGCGCTTCGTAGAGCGTTTCAATATCATAGCCACGTAAGCCTTTCAGGTACGCTTCGGCCACAACAGATGCAGAATTATTGCCAATCATAATGTTAGCCAATCCTGGGCTGCTCCACTCTGGTAGCCAGCCGCTTTCCTTATAATCGTTTATCAGCCCTTCCTGCATTTCCTTGCAAATGCCGGGATACACCAGGTTCAGGAAAGGGTATAAAGCCCGGAACGTATCCCAGAAGCCGGTGCCACCAAACAGGTAGCCTTTTTCAGTTTTACCATTGTAAGGACTATAATGAATGCGTTCGCCGCTGGCATTTATTTCATATAATTTTTGTGGAAAACATACTGCTCGGTACAAGCAAGAATAGAAGGTTTTCATTTGTTCATCTGTGCCGCCGCTTACTTGTAGGCTGTTGAGCGTTTTATTCCAAACGGCCTTGGCTTTTTGTTGCAAAGTCGCAAAGGTTTCGCCCCCTTGTTCGCTCTTCAAATTTTGCTCAGCTTGCTCAATACTAATGAAGGAAGAAGCTACCCGCAAATGCACTTGTTCGCCTTTTGTCGTTTTAAAACCAATGGCCGCAATGCTATGATTGCCGGTGGTTTGCAGCGAATCGGTACCCTTTAAATTGCTATAGGTCTGGGTAAAAGTGAAAGGCTTATCAATGTAAATGACGAAGTAGTTTTTGAAGTTGGGTAAAGGCCCACGGGCATAGCGGCGGCTGTAGCCTACAATCTTCTTTTCTTCAGGAATAATTTTAATGAACGAGCCTCTATCGAACGCATCGGCGATGATGAAGGAACTATCAGCCTTCGGAAAAGTAAACTGGAATTGGGCAGAGCGTTCGGTAGGTGTTAGTTCGGCCAGCACATCATGATCGGCGAGGTATACGCTATAGTAATAAGGTGTACTCGTTTCCGCTTTGTGGCTAAACCAACTGGCCCGGCCTTTTTGCGAAACATCCAAATGACTGGTAGCGGGCATAATGGCAAATTGCCCATAGTCGTTCATCCAGGGCGAGGGCTGATGTGTTTGTTTGAAGCCGTTGATTTTATCGGCATCGTAGCGGTATTGCCAGCCATCACCCATGGGGCCGGTTTGTGGTGTCCACAGGTTCATGCCCCAAGGCAGGCCAATGGCGGGATAGGTGTTGCCATTTGATAAATCAGGTTTGGAGGCGGTGCCCATCAGCGGATTGACATAATCGACCAGCGAAGTAGATTGAGCAAAAAGCTGACAGGAAGAAAGGCAAACAAGAAAGGCAAAAAAATGACGCACCATGAGCGATAAACTTTTGCGGCAATGTAGTAAAAGTTGCTGCTCTTTTTCTTATAGTTAAAACTGAGGGCTGGAGAATCCTTCGCCGCAAGGTTTCCGGTTTTATAACCCTGCGGACTCACTTCATTCTTCGCTTCAATGAAGTTCAATAGTAGTACAACACTTGAATGGTGCCAACGCCGTAAAAGTTCAATGGATAGATAATAGCCTGGCCCAAAAAGAAAACGGTAAAAAGAATGCTGCCCGTGATGGGAAACCCAGGAAAGATGAGACGGAAGCCTGCGTTCTTCTTTTCTCCTTGGCTAAAGCTACAGAGAGTAAAACTGGCTTAGTCCTCTTTCTTACATTTACGGACTAAAATACAAGATCCTACATGAAAAGATTGTTTGTAACACTGGCGCTATTGTGTTCAGTAGCGGCCCATGCCGATGAGGGAATGTGGCTGCCGCAACTGCTGGGTCAGCAGGTGTATCAGCAAATGAAAGCAAAGGGTTTGAAGCTGACGGCCGAGCAATTATACTCTATTAACAAGGCTTCTATTAAAGATGCCATCATCATTTTTGGAAGTGGCTGCACCGGCGAAATTGTAAGTGCCGATGGACTTATTTTTACCAACCACCATTGCGGCTATGCAGCTATTGCCAGTGCCAGCACAATAGACCATAACTACCTGCGGGATGGCTTTTATGCTAAGACACGAGATGCCGAAATTGCTTCGGCAGGGCTGTCGGTGCAGTTCCTGGTAAAGATTGATGACATTAGTAAACAAGTGATGGACAGCATGGCCCGCTACCCCAACTGGACGGATTGGCAAATGGCTAAGGATAGCGTGTTTGCCCGCATTGGCCGGGGCGCTACGGCGGGTACTGGCAATGAAGGCCGGGTGTATAGCATGTTTAAAGACAACCAGTTTATGCTATACACGTTTCAGCGCTATACTGACATTCGCCTGGTGGGTGCACCGCCGGAAAGCATTGGTAAATACGGCGGCGATACAGACAACTGGGAATGGCCCCGCCATACGGGTGATTTCAGCGTGTTTCGGGTATATGCCGGAGCAGATGGTAAGCCTGCATCATTTAGTACCGCCAATGTGCCCATGAAGGCAAAATACTTTTTACCCGTAAGCCTGAAAGGCGTGGCCGACAATAGCTACAGCATGATTTTCGGCTACCCTGGCAGCACCAACCGTTTCGAAACTTCGTATGGTGTAAAGCTGGAAACAGACGTACGCAATCCAGCATTTGTAGCCATGCGGGATATTCGGTTGAAAGCCATGTTTGAGGAAATGCGGAAAGATCCGGCGGTGAAACTGCAATTGGCTAGCAACTATGCAAGCCTAGCTAACTACTGGAAGTTTTATGATGGCGAAACGAAGCAGTTATTGAAGTACGGCATCTACGAAAAAAAGAAAGCGGACGAAGATGCCTTTGCCGCCTGGGCCAAGGGCAAAGCAGAATACCAAAGCTTGTGGCAGGATTATGCAAACGCCTATACTGCCTGGCAACCGTATGAAAAGCAGCGGCAATATTATACAGAAGGCATTACTGGCCCGGCACTGATAAAGTTTGCTCAGAAAATGGTGGATGCCAGCGTAATACTTACCAAAGCTGGTACGCCGGATAGCACCAAACGCAAGCTGGTAGCCAGCCTGGATAAAGACCGTACGCAACTACTGAAAGACCTGAACCGCCCCAGCGAAATGAAAATGCTGGCGCAACTAACGCAGGCTTATTACAGCGACATCCCTATCGATCAGCAACCGGTTACTTACTTCAACACGGTAAAGCAGCAATGGGGAAATCTGAAAGAGGCGGACACGTACAACAAACTGGCGGGAAGCATTTTTAGCAACACCATCATTTTGAATGATGCTCGCTGGGCAGATTTTGTAAAGCAGCGGGACGCCAGTTTGTATGGTGATGATCCGGCGTTTTTATACGCTTATGCTTTTCAAACGAATTGGAATACGAAATATCGGCCGCTGCTAACTCAGTTTAATAACCGCATAGCCGACCTAGGACATAAGTACTTAAAAGGATACCTGGAAATGAATCCTAAAAAGGTGATGTACCCAGATGCCAACTTCAGCATGCGTACTTCTTTTGGGAGTGTAAAAAGCTATCATCCCCGTGATGCCGTGAACTACGATTATGTATGTACGATGAAAGGCGTAATGGAAAAATATGTACCGGGTGATTACGAGTTCGATTTACCTGCTAACTACATCAGTCTATATAACAAGAAAGACTTCGGCCAGTATGCCGATCCTAAATACAAGGATGTGGTGGTGTCATTCATTACTACCAACGATATCACTGGTGGCAATAGTGGTAGCCCGGTTATTAACGGTAGTGGTGAATTGATTGGCCTGGCCTTCGATGGCAACTACGAAGCGCTGAGCCACAAAATCAATTTCGACAAAGACCTCAACCGCACCATTTGCGTGGACATCCGCTATGTGCTGTGGTGTATTGATAAGTTGGGAGGTGCTGCCAATTTAATTAATGAGTTGAAGTTGGTAAAAGCAGGAGCTGTGCCAGCGAAATAACCGGTCGGTACCGAAGGTCAGACCTATAGAAACGCCATAGCAAATGCTATGGCGTTTCTATTTCAAACAAGCCCAATCCTTTACAAGTTTTACCCTTTACTAAAAACCGCTATGAATTGAATGGAAGAATGAGTATCCTACATGTTACTAAGCAGCGCTGCCAGTACGACTATAAGGCTATAGCGATTGCTGTATAACCTCTGTATATGAGTACTCCTTTCAACAACCAACAGCCTTTGCAGGCTGATATCTATGGTCAACCACAAGTAAAAATAGAATCAGCCGGAAAAGACGTTTTCATCATTAGCGATTTGCACCTGGCTGCCGGGGTAAATGCCAGTAACAACTATGATGGTACAGAAAACTTTTTTGCCGATACTTCTTTTGTACGGTTTATAAACAGTCTGGAGGTAGAAGGAACTTCGAAGCGTTCGATCCTCGTTATTAATGGCGATTTTATTGACTTCCTACGCATTTGCGATTACCCTACTACCAATGCTGCTTTTAAAGAATGGCAGCAGGCGCTTACTGCTATTGGCATTACAAAATCCATAGAGGAGCTGCAGGCTTCCATTCAGAAAAAGGAACGCAAATTCGGGCTGCGAACGAACGATTATAAAAGTGTATGGAAACTACATGTGTGCATGAAAGGCCATCATAATTTATTTAAGCGGCTGGCACTTTGGCTACACACCGGCAATGAATTAATCATCACCAAAGGCAACCACGACTTGGAATGGTACTGGAAAGCGGTACGAGATTACTACCAGCATTACACTGCAAAACTGCTATCCACCAAATTACAGCAACCCATTGACACACTATTGTCGGCTATCAGCAACCGCATCACTTTTGTAGATGATTCGTTGCTGATAGATGGTAAAATTTATATAGCACACGGGCATTGCTACGATAGCATGACGGCTGTAAAAGGCGATGTACTGAGTGGCAACAAAGAAGAACTGAACCTGCCGTTTGGTTCGTTTTTCAATCGCTACCTTATCAACCGCATTGAGCTGGCCTATCCATTTGTAGATAATGTACGACCCCGACAAAATATTCTGCTCATCTTGTTTCGGGAACGGTTTCTACTGGCCTTAAAAATGGTTTTTTACTACCTTCCTTTTACAGCATTACTAATACCAAAAAAGCTGTGGTGGGAAACCATAAAGTATGCACTTACTTTTTTATTCATCGTTGTTCTCCCGATAGCCATTACTGGCTTCGCCATTTACAAAAGCTTACCGGCGCATGCACCGCAGCAAGCGGCCCCTTCCTGGGTGGTACAGCAAATTTTAAGTGTTGGTAAAAATCTGGGCTTCCTTTTTCTGTCTTATATTTTTGGTAGAATCATGACACTGGTGAAACTGAAAGAACCAGGTGGTTTTATACCGGATGCAAAAAAAATATTGGACCGAAACACAAACCTGCAAGTAGTTACGTTTGGCCATACGCACAATCCCGAACAATTAAAAAACGGCACCCAATGGTATTTCAATACCGGTACCTGGATACCCATATTTGAAGTATCGTCTGCCGATGTACGGATGGATAAAACCTACACTTTTTTGCACTTGGCTTACGATGAAGCCGGAGCCCTTATCATACGCCCCTTGCAACGCTGGAACGATGATGCCTTACGGAATGATGATCTTTCCTTAACCTTAAAAACATAATGGCTATGAAAACAATTTTTGCCTTGTTGCTGGTGCTCTGCTGCGGATGCAATGGCTTCAAAAAAATAGGCAGCAACCTGGGGGAAGGTTTTAATAGCAAAACCAAATCCATGGGTCAAAATCTGGTGTCTGGCTTGCAGGCGGGCATTGCCGATTCTGCCTTTCGTGCCGGGCTGTACACCACGTTAGATTCAGCCATTCTTGTAGCCAGCACCAGCACCAATAAAAACCTGAAAATAGTACTCGATTCTGTACTTAACGAACGCTGGTCGGTCATTACCCGCCAACTGGTGGAAGATGCTACTGGCAAGCAAACCAAAACTAATATTGATGCTTTGCGGGAATCGCTGTTAGGTGCTCAAACAAAAGCAGAAGTAGCAGCCTTGATAGCGGCTGTATTGAATGACGAGAACACCGGAAAATTAATTGCCTTACGTAATGAGCTGCTCGGCGAGAAAACCAACGAAGCAGTGGCGGCTATTGTGGACAATGCCATGCTGCGCCTCACCACCCGGTTTCAATCTGGCATAGCCGATACTACGCTGATGAAGCTCTCCCGATTTTTGAATAGCGATTTAAAAACCGGCATTGGTGACAACCTGTCTATCATCCAAAAATATGCTACCTGGTTCCTGGTAGGTATTGGTGTATTAGCAGCGTTTATTATTACCCTGGTATGGGTAAACCGGCAGAAATATTTAAAACTTAGTACGCTGCTGGCATCGCAGGTAAATGCTATTCCTAACCAGCAGGTGTACGATCAACTAACGGCCCGCATTAAGCAGCAGGCAACTGTAACCGGCGTAGAGCCAGCACTACAAGATATACTGGCAAAAAATAAATTGCTGGGCGAAAACACCTGGAAGCCGGTACAATAAAACGGCTATGAATTTACTGTTTCTCCCGGCTTACTCACTTTGCCTGATAGCCGTAGCAGCATCAATGTAACGATGGGGTAAAAACCATCTACTATGCTCATGGCAATGATGTAAGCATAAGGGCTATTAATACCTAAATAAGAAGGCATTAAATATCGCGGGGAAAGCGATCGCACACCCCCAACAATCAAATCTGGTAGCATGAGAGGAACTGCTGGGACGGCAATTAATGTCACGATAAACAGCCAGACTTGTGGATGAGTTGTACGAC
>CAXTDG010000090.1:0-1184 GCA_964242675.1 uncultured Chitinophagaceae bacterium | reverse complement strand
ATAAGAAGGCATAGACCAGGTACCCAGCAGCAAATGCTCCGCTACTTTTACAATAAAACTAGTCCAGGTAAATAAGAGAATTTGCTCCCATACCGGCCTTTCTTTGGTAACATAATACAGCCAGTTGAGACAAAGCCCCACCCAAATAAATGTGTGCAAAAAATTATTTAGCCACGGCAAAAAACTCATAACGCCCAATTTGTAACCAGCATAGTTGCCAACAGACATGAGTAAAAACCAAAAGACAAAGAGAAGTAGAAAGATGCCTTTGTAATTCAGCTCCAGCACCGGTTTCGCCGATCGAATTAATAGGAACATTAACCCATACACCAGTAACACCAGTAAGTAATTGCTAATGCCATTACCAACACCTAATATCGTTTCCATAATTATCTCTCTTTAATTTTTTGAAGTATATAAGTAGATTAAGAAATCACTTTAGTGAGTATTATTCTCTGCAATAAACGGCGCTGCGTACTGTGCCATTGTCATTACCGTTACCTGCGGATTCACACCAAGGCTGGATGGGATAACACTGGCATCACAAACAAAAAGATTGTTGTAGCCATGCACCTGTAAATGGTTGTCTACCACGCCGCCTTTAGGGTCAAGGCTAATGATGTTTCCACCTTGCGGATGCCCGGTGCCTAATGCAATATCGCTGGCGTCTTTTATCACATTTTTCATATCCGCCAGTTCCTTCTTGTTGAAGTATTCGTAGTAGTCAAACGTATTAGGGATTACGCTTTCTGCACCAGCCTCAAAATAAATTTCGCCTGCCAATTGCAAACCATCCAGCAAATGATTGAAGTCGTTTTTAGTAGGCGTATAACGAATTTCTCTACCTGTAAGGCCTGCTATCCTTACCTCTGCGTTTGACTCAGTACCTACCAACACACCAGCACAAGCAAAGCGGTTATACCGATGCATATTTCTGTAATGATCGTCCCACCAACCAGGCATTACGGTTGCCTGAAACATGGGTGGGTTGAACCAGGTTTCGTAAATGAAACCCCGATTAGGATTGATTTCCAGGTAATGTGAAATCTGTAAACCGTCGTAGGAATTAATAACCTGCGGAAAAACGGCATTCATAGGTGAACCCATATTGAACGACAGCTTTTTACCGGCCCGACCTACGGCTATAGAGGACCGTTGCAACAGAATGCTGGATGAAACGGCGC